>NZ_DAORXT010000010.1:0-48786 GCF_035371925.1 Acetivibrio sp.
CTCCTTAATTCTCTTCCGCATATTCTGTCTGACCTTCTTCATCGGGATCTTCCGCATTTTCAGCATCATTGTTGTTATTAGAGTTATTAGAGTTATTAGAGTTATTAGTATTTTTGCCATTATTACTATTATTGCTTACATCAGTATTGCTTTCCGTACTGCGTCTGTTAAACTCTTCTGTAAACTCCATATAGCTTCTGTTATCAAGATAAACCCTTACCAAAGTACTTCCTCCATTAGGTACCGGTATGGAAATGGTTATAGGGAAGTCACTTTTTTTCCTTACTTCACTGTACAAGGTTTCAACTTTGTTGGTATCCGATCTTGTTATATTTACCAAAAGCTTTATATTTTCTCCGTAATTGTCGGGATTGTCAAGCTCAATAATACGAGCAACGTGCTTTTGGTCAGGATTATAATCCTCAAGATATATGTTTACAGGAGTCCCCTCTTCAACTTCGGTCCCGGCTTTAGGTTCCTGCCTGATTATTTTGTCTCTGGCATATGTCATGTCTTCCGGGAATATTTTACCCATGGTAAGATTTGCTCCCACCAAGAGATTTAAAGCCTCACTTTTTGTCTTACCCACCAGGTTCGGAACCAAACTGTATTTTATCTCCGGTCCTAAACTTCTATAAACTTTTACAATAGTACCGGGCTTTACTTCTTCGTTTATGTCCGGTTCTGTCCTTATTACGACACCCTTTGAAACAATATCATTATACTCATCCACTTTCTCAGGTTTAAGTCCTAGCTGTATAAGTTCTAATTCCGCCTGCCTGTATTCCATTCTTCTGAGATCCGGTATTTTTACAAGCAACGGACCGTTACTTACTTCAAATTCAATCTTCGCAAATCCTCCTGGCTTTATTTTTTCGCCGACAGCTTTATCTTGAGAAATTATTACATCTTTCGGTATTTCATCATGGTTCTTTCTTATTTCCACTGCTTCAATTTGGTACTGGGACAATTTTCCTTTTACTTCATAGAAATTCTGATTCCTGTAATCCTCAACAATAAAATCTTCCGGTTTGCTGAACATTGAATACACAACGGGTCCTAAGCCCTTTACCATCAAGGCTCCCAGAACCAGAATAACCAAAATTGATGTCACCACTGCCCACACAGTGGTTTTATTATCTTTTTTCTTCTTTGGCACGACTTCATCACCTGCTTTTTTAGATGTGTCCCTATCTAGAGCAAGTTCCTTTTTCTTAATTGACGGAATTCTCACCGTGGGACTGTCTTCTGTGCTTCTAGCCTTCATAAACTCGGCATCGGGCTCTCTTAAAACTCTGTGCAAATCCCTCAATAGCTCGGATGCAGATTGATACCTTAATGCCTGATCCTTCTGAATGGCCCGCATAACAATACTGTTAACGCCCAATGGTATATCCTCTCTAATACTTAGAGGCTCCATGGGCTCATCCTGAATATGTTTTATCGCAACAGCCACAGGGGACTCTCCGTCAAAGGGAAGCCTGCCTGTCAAAAGTTCGTACAGTACTATTCCCAAAGAGTAAATGTCTGATTTTTCATCGGTAAATCCTCCTCGCGCCTGCTCCGGTGAAAAATAATGTACAGAGCCTATTGTGTTCCCTGCCATGGTTATGGTGGATGAGCTGACAGCTCTTGCAATGCCGAAATCAGTAACCTTCAACATACCGTCCTTTGTAAGCAAAATATTGTGCGGCTTTATGTCTCTGTGAACAACATGATTTTTATGTGCATGTTCAATAGCCTGACATATCTGGATGGCAACATTTACTGCGTCTTTCCAGTAAAGAACTCCATTCTCATCAAGATATTCTTTCAATGTCTGCCCGTTTACATACTCCATAACAATATAATGGATGTCATTCTCATGCCCTACATCATATATGGAAACTATGTTCGGATGCGAAAGACTTGCAGCAGCCTGAGCCTCTATCTTAAATCTCTTGAGAAATTCCTCATCATTGATAAATTCCGGCTTTAAAATCTTAACTGCCACAAACCGGTTCAGCAACCTGCATTTTGCTTTATATACATAGGCCATTCCGCCCTCACCGATTTTCTCAATCAACTCATATCTATTCCCTAAAATTTGACCAACCATATTAAGCACCTCTGCATTTCATAGCATTATCAATTTACATCTAACTCCCTGTCTTGTTATTCTCCCCTTAGTTGTTTATTATTACAATAACCGTAATGTTGTCTTCTCCGCCTTTTTCGTTTGCCAATTGCACAAGCTCACTGCATGACGCTTCAGGGTCATCATTTTTTATAATTACGTCCAATATTTCATCTTCTTTCAGCATATTTGTAAGCCCGTCAGTGCATAAAACAAATATATCATTTTCCTTTATTTCAACGGTAAGTGTGTCAATAAGAATTTTTTCCTCACAGCCTAAAGCTCTGGTGATGACATTTCTCTGAGGATGGTTTTGCGCTTCTTCCCTTGTTAGCGAACCGTTTTTTATCAATTCCTCAATATATGAATGATCTGTCGTAACCTTTTCTATTTTGCCGTCCCGAATTAAATATACCCTGCTGTCTCCTACATGGCCTACATACATTTTGTCTTTCAGTATAGCGGCTGTAATAAAGGTGGTGCCCATTCCGAAGTTGAGTTGTGATTCTGCAGCTGTGTTGAATATCACCGTATTTGCTTCTTCCATAAGTTCTTTTATAGTGAAAAGTATGCTTTCTTCTTTGGAGAATAGTTCCCGATGCTCCAGTATGTACTTTTCCGCGAATTCAACAGCCATAGCGCTGGCCAACTCTCCTGAACTGTGTCCTCCCATTCCGTCAGCAACAACAAAGACATCCGGAACACCTTCATATCCTGTTATCAACTTGTAATTATCCTCATTGAGCTCCCTTACTATTCCCCTATCGCTTTTCGCTGCAAATCTCACTCTATCACTCCCCTGTTTAGCTTAAAATGTTGAACGTTCACAATGGCTTTAAGTGCCAGAACACTAATATACCGGCTGTCCTTCTTCCATCAAGCTTCTTCGAAGCTGTCCGCATGCCGCATTTATGTCACTACCAAGCTCGCGCCTCACAGTTGTTTCAACACCATACCTTTCAAGAATTCCCTTGAATGCCGCTATTTTCTCCTTCGAACTTCTATTAAATCCGGTATCCGATACGGTATTTACCGGTATCAGATTGACATGACACAACATACCCCGGATCCTTTCTGCAAGCTCCAACGCATTTTCCTTTGAATCGTTCACTCCGTCAATCATGGCATACTCAAAGGTAATTCTTCTATTAGTAGTCTCAGTATATATCTTACATGCTTCAATAATTTTGTCAATAGAATACCTTTTATTTACAGGCATAATTTTTTCCCTGATTGCGTCGTTTGGAGCATGAAGTGAAATAGACAAAGTAACAGGCATTTTTTCTTCTGCAAGTCTTAAAATTTCAGGAACAAGTCCACAGGTTGAAACCGAAATATGTCTTGCCCCCAAATTGACACCATCCTTGTGGTTTATGAGCCTTAAGAATTTCACCATGTTATCGTAATTGTCCAAAGGCTCTCCTATACCCATTATTACCACATTTCCAATTCTGTTGTTTGTATCATTCTGTATAGTCAAAATCTGGTCAAGCATCTCTCCCGGTGTGAGGTTTCTGACAAATCCGGCACCTGTAGAGGCACAAAATTTGCATCCCATTTTGCAGCCTACCTGGGAAGAAATACAGGCACTATGGCCATGCACATATTTCATAAGCACGCTTTCGATAATATTGCCGTCGTTTAATCTGAACAGATATTTGATTGTGCCGTCAATGCTAGAAACAAACTTTTTTATAATCTCAAAACTGTTTATATATGCCCTTTCCTTTAACTGGTCCCTCAAATCCTTTGAGAGATTTGTCATAGCATCAATGTCTTTAATTCCTTTATTGGTCCACTGAAAAATCTGCTTTGCCCGAAACTTTTGCTGACCCATTTGAACCATCATATTCTCAAGTTCCTCTATCGTCATGCTGAGAAGGTCTACCTTTGTGTCCATTTTACCTGCTCCTTTTTCTCATTCTTGCAATAAAAAATCCGTCAATGCCGTCTATATTAGGATATAGCTGAATGTATCCTTTGCTAGCGCTTTCTTTTCTTAAGCTTTCCGGAAGTAGGTCTGTTATATCCTCCAAATAAAAGTCTTTATTTCCACTCACAAACTTTTCCACCGCTTTTTCATTCTCTTCCGGTTCTATGGTACAGGTGCTGTACACAAGCACACCACCATCTTTTACATATTCTGACGCTGTAGAAAGTATTTTTTCCTGAAGGCTCACAATCTCAGCCTTGTCTTCCAGATTTCTCGACCATTTTATATCCGGTTTCCTTCTTATTATACCAAAACCGGTACACGGAGCATCCACTAAAACTCTATCAATTTTTCCCACTAAATTGCTATCCAAAACTGCAGCGTCAAAAACTTCTATTTTGATTATCTCAAGGCCCAATCTTTCTTTCGCCTGTTCTATCAGCTTGATTTTATGCTCATGAATGTCTCTGGATATCACAGTCCCCCGGTTTTTCATAATCTGAGCTATATGGGTGGACTTTCCCCCAGGCGCGCTGCAAACATCAAGTACAGTCTCTCCCGGTTTTGGGTCCAAAACCTTTGCCACAAGCATGGAGCTTTCGTCCTGTACCTGAAAATATCCCTTTGCAAAGGCCCCCATCTTTTGAACCGCCGAAGGATTCTTTATTATCAATGCTTCATCCAGATACTTCCCGTTTTCAACCTCAAATCCGTCGCCCGTTAACATATCAATAAGTTCTTCTTTGGATATTTTTAAGTCATTTACTCTGACGGTAAACCGTGCAACATCATTATTGGCTTTTAAAAGCCCTTCGGTAAATTCCTCACCAAAGCGTAAAAGCCAATCCTTTACCATCCATAGAGGATGAGAATACTTTATTGAAAGATAGTGTGCCGTATCCTTGTTTTTATCGGGATACGGCAAATTCTCTTTGCTTCTTGCTATATTTCTTAGGACAGCATTAACATATTTGCTGCTGGCAGCATGGCCATACTTTGTTGCAAGCTTTACGCTTTCATTGCACGCAGCAGAAACAGGTATTCTGTCCATGTAAATTATCTGATAAATACCCATTCTTAAAATATTAAGAATCCATGGAGAAAGCTTCTTAATTTTAATTGACGAAAACTTCTCAATCAAATAATCAATAGTGTATTTCCACTTTAACGTTCCATATACAATATCAGTGATAAAGGCTCTGTCAACACTCTCAAATTCAAAGCCATTCAAATATTTATTCAGGGAAATGTTTGAATATGCTCCCTTTTCATTGATATCATACAATATTTTAAGTGCAGTTTCTCTTGGTTTGTCAACTTTTATTCTCATATCCGTCAATCTCTTCTTTTTGTAAGCATAATCAGACGCAGAAGGTTTCCGATTGCAACAGCGGCAGCAGCGACATAAGTCAAGGCAGCAGCCGACAAAACCTTCTTTGCCGGGTCAATTTCATCATAGTTTAATACGCCGGTATCTTCAATGGTGCGTATTGCTCTGCTGCTTGCATTAAATTCAACAGGCAGCGTAATTATATAGAATGCCACTGCAAGAGAGAAAAATATTATTCCCACATTAACCAAAAAAGGCAAGCCTAAAAACAACCCGGCTATCGCAAGCGGAAAGCCCAAAGATGAACCTATGTTTGCCACCGGGACTAAAGTATGTCTTAAAACCAATGGGCCGTATTGCACACTGTGCTGAATGGCATGCCCGGTTTCGTGAGCTGCAACTCCGATTGCGGCCACGGAATTACTGCCGTAAACCGATTGTGAAAGTCTTACCACCTTTGCTTTAGGGTCATAATGGTCTGTGAGTTCTCCTGCAATTCTTTCAACCCTGACATCGCTAAGTCCGTTCCTATCAAGAATCAACCTTGCAATATCCGCTCCCGTCATTCCGCTGGTATTCCTAACACGGCTGTATTTGCTAAATGTACTCTTTACCTTGAACTGTGCAAATATTGAAAGAAGAAGAGCGGGTAAAACAAAAATTATATAATATTGATCAATACCATACATGGCAAAGCCTCCTTTTTTTACTCTTTTATAATATTTTCAAGTTTATTCCTTAAAGCATCAACATCCACATTTGTATTATAACACGGACCGTTGGGTCTGTCATTTATTATTCCAATAACAGGTATACTCCCAACATCGGCAATCCCGCTGGTCAAATCCCTTTCACATGCCACAGAAACAATAATTTGGGGCCTTTTCTTTGAAACAATGTTTCTTGCGGCAGTTCCGCCGGTAACCACATAAGCCGCAACCTCTTTCTCGACCGATATATCGGCTATAAAACCAATGCAGCACTTTCCGCATCTTTTGCAGTTGCCTATGTCATTTGTTATTTTATACTGACACTCGGAATACTGCAAGCAATGGGGAAGAAGTATCATTATCTCATCAGGTCTGTACTTTTTGCCCATTGTATCTACCAGCAAATTGTTAAAATCAATGTAAAACTTTTTTATCGTATCTTTATTGCCCCTAAAAAGTCCTGTCAAAACAACAACCAGGGGAAAAAGCATTTTTAACCCGATTCGCGCAATATACAAAATTGGTTTTCCTGCTTTTTTTCGCCTGTAAACATACATAATAGCTATAGAAGATATAAAATAAAACAGTGTAATTACAATTGTCAACAGTATTAAAAACAATAATATAAAATTATATGTATTAATTGTGGAGTAACTGTACAACAAGCCGAAAGCAATCAATACCGAAACAAATAAAACCAGTACAGTACCCATCAAAGATGCAAACTTTCTATAGCTATTGTCCAAGTATTTCACCTTCGTCCATTTTATGTCCGCAGATATATTCCTCTATGGTCATTCTCCTTGATGATTCAAATTGAACTTCTTTTACCGCAATCATTCCGGTACCGCAAGCAACAACAAGACCTTCTTTTCCTACTTTGCAGATTGTACCCGGTGCAATATTTCGGTTCTCTTCATTTAAAACCGATGTCACCCATACTTTCATTTTTTGCCCCTTATAATATGTAAACGCCACCGGCCACGGATTGGTACCCCTAACAAGATTGTGGACAGCCCTTGCGGACTTTGACCAGTCAATACATCCCACAGATTTATCCATAATCGGCGCATATGTAGCCTGCTCATGAGGCTGGGGAATCCTTTGGAGAGTACCGTCCTCAATTTTTTTAACAGTATCCTTCAACACCTGTGCTCCAAGCCGGGCAAGCTTGTCATACAGCTCACCCGCCGTCATATCGTCGGTTATCTCTATTTCGGCTTTCAAAAGCATATCCCCTGTATCCATGCCTGCATCGGTGTACATTGTCGTAATTCCGGTTATCTTCTCTCCGTTTATAATAGCCCAATTCACCGGGGCTGCTCCCCTGTATTTCGGTAAAAGCGAACCATGGACATTTATGCACCCATAGGGAGGAATGTCCAGAACATCTTGGGGAAGAATTTTACCGTAAGCCGCAGTAACCAGCAAATCGGGTTTTAAATCCCGGATAGCGCTCACAAATTCGGGGGTTTTTACCTTTGAAGGCTGCAAAACCTCAATATTGTTATTTATTGCATACTCTTTTACAGGAGGCATAGCTGTCTTCTTTCCCCTGCCCTTGGGTTTGTCAGGCTGGGTGACAACTGCCGCCACTTCATATCCTTCCGTTACAAGCATCTCAAGGCTTGGAACGGCAAATTCCGGAGTACCCATGAAAACTATTCTCAAAGCTGTCACCTCTTTTTTCTAGAAATCCATTTTTATTCGTTATCCCTTATTTTTTATTTTTTCGTTTGCCCTCTCTCCTCTTTTCCATTTCATCGTCATCAATAAAACGTATAACCTTGTCTTTAAACAAAATACCGTCAAGATGGTCAATTTCATGACACAATGCAACAGCAAGAAGCTCCTTGCCCTCAACGGTTATTTTTTCGCCTTCGCGATTCAAAGCTTCCACCACTACCCTTGCCGGTCTTTTTACCTCTCCCGCAACTCCGGGTATGCTAAGACAACCCTCAATATCTATCTGCTCACCTTCCTGCAATACTATCTCAGGGTTTATTAATTCCATCAATCCGTCTCCCACGTCAATTACAACCACTCTCTTTAAAATACCCACCTGAGGTGCTGCAAGACCTACGCCGTTAGCAGCATACATCGTTTCCACCATATCATCCAACAAGGTTTTTATTTTTTCATCAATAACATCAACTTTTTTCGATACCTTTCTTAAGATTTCGTCTCCATCTTCTCTGATAAATCTTACAGCCATTTTCCTTCCCCCATGTATTTATTAGTCTACAAAAATATAAATGTATTATAACATATTAACCGGATTTATATCCACACTTAAGGCAACAGAATTTTTCGCGTTATTTGAATAATAACTGTCCGAAACTTTTGTCAATACATCTATAAGTTTATCTGATTCTTCACATTTTATTACTATTCTCCATCTATATTTATTTCTTACTTTAGACAATGGTGCCCTGAGCGGCCCTAAAATTTGTGTTTTTAAACCGTCATCTTTTAAGTGCTTATTAATCTCATTTTTGACAAAAACAGCCCTGCTTAATACCTGTTTATCATTTATTCCGCTCAATATCACCGATGCCAAGTTCGTAAAAGGAGGATACAAAAGCTTCTTTCTCACAAGGATTTCATTCTCGTAAAATGAAATATAGTCCTGCTCACAGGCGCAGATAATACTGTAGTTGTCCGTGTTGTATGTCTGGATTATCACCCTCCCGGGAATCGTTCCCCTTCCTGCTCTTCCGGCAACCTGTGTAATGAGCTGAAATGTCCTCTCCGCCGCCTTAAAGTCCCCTGTGTTTAGAATGCTGTCCGCCGCAAGCACCCCCACCAGTGTAACATTGGGAAAATCATGACCTTTGGCAATCATCTGAGTACCCACCATTACATTTATATTGTCATCCCTAAACTTTCTGAGTATCTCCTCGTGAGAGTTTTTACCGGTAGTTGTGTCCAAATCCATCCTTATTACCGTGCAGCCATCAAACTGCTTTTTTACCTCTTCTTCAATCCTCTGGGTCCCCGTGCCAAAGTTCCTGATATGATTGCTTTTGCATTTAGGACAACGCTCAGGATTTTTCACAGTAAACCCGCAGTAGTGGCAAATGATCCGCTCCTCATGGGAATGGTATGTCAGCGAAACATCGCAATAAGGACATTTTAAAACATAGCCACAGTTCCTGCAAAGTATAAATGTGGCATAACCCCTTCTGTTCAAAAAAACAATGGTCTGCTGCCCGTTGGCAATGTTTTTTCCGATTTCATCTTGAAGGCACCGGCTAAACACAGACCTGTTGCCGGCATTTAGTTCATCCCTCATATCAATAATTCTAACTTCCGGAAGGAGCATATTGTTGGCCCTTTTGGTCATCTCCAAAAGCTCAATTTCCCCTGTCTTTGCCCTGTAATAAGTCTCCACCGAAGGTGTTGCCGAACCGTACAGCAATACCGCATTTTCAATAATACATCTCTGTCTTGCAATTTCAGCAGCATGGTATTTGGGCACAATTTCCGATTTGTAGGAGCTTTCATGCTCCTCATCTATAATCACCAGGCCAAGATTGTCAAAAGGGGCAAATACAGCCGACCTTGCTCCCACCACAACCTTGGTCTTGCCGTCTCTTACAAGCCTCCACTGGTCATATCTTTCACCCAAGGACAAGCGGCTGTGCATTACCGCCACATCTTCGCCAAATCTTCCTTTAAACCTGTTTACCATCTGAGGAGTCAGTGATATTTCGGGAACCAATACAATAGCCTGCTTTCCCATATTGATGCAGTGTCCTATCAATTGAAGGTAAACCTCGGTTTTTCCGCTCCCCGTAATTCCATGCAGCAAAACTTCTTTAAACTCTCGTAAATCCAGCATGTTTTTTACTCTGTCTATTACAACCCGTTGCTCATCCGTAGGCTTCATCGGAAGGGTTTTTTCATAGGTCATGTTGGCTACAGGGTCCCTTGTAACTTCAATATCTCCAAACTCCAAATACCCGTTCTTTTTCAAAGTATCCAAAACTTTGGCTGACGCACCCACAAAGCGCACGATATCCCCCACCGGAATGTACTCATTTTCAACAAGCAATTCAAGTATTCTTATATGCTTAATGTTTTTAATCTTGTTGCTATCGATATCGTAAACCACTTCTTCCCAAGGCTTTGCAAGGTACACCACCCGGATGCGTTTTTCCCTCACTTTGGAGGTAAACTCTTCACACACCTCTATACATCCTTGTTCTCTAAGGCTGTTAATATATTTTGCAAAGGTTTTGGTATTAACCTCGTTTTTTAATTCTTCATACTCCATTTCACCGCCGTTATTAGCCAGAACATCAATTATCTTTTTAATGCTTTCTTTAAAGTTACCTTCACTATTCATAAGCTTGACAATTTTTGTACTGCTTACTCCTATTCCCGGCGGCAGCATACATTTTATGGTGTCGGAATAGGTGCAAATATACTGTTTTTTCATCCAGTAAGCCAGCTTTATCATATTTTCCTTCAAAACCGGTTTTTCGTCTACAACTCTGCTTATCTCCTTCAAAGAAGAAACGTCGGGGCTGTTTAGCACATCCAGGACATAGCCCTCCACCAGCCGGTTTGACTTTCCGAAAGGCACAATCACCCTCATGCCAGGTTTTATACTGCCAATATATTTATCAGGAATTATATAATGATAATCCTTGTCAAATTTTCTTGTTGTATTACTAATAGCAACTGAAGCAATATTGTTCATTCCAGCACCCTTTAATAAGTTTTTTTGGTCCATCATCCTATTATACATTGAACACCATTTGTAATCAAACAATACTATAAAGTATTATAACACATAATAATTTCATTTCACTTAAAGAAGCCAAACAAAAAGCCAAGGATACTTTTAATTATCCCCGGCCTATGTAATACAAACATTAAATTTGGCTTTATCCGCGCAAAACAAAATCCCTTTTCCTGCCTCTAATAACACTCCTTTATAAACTCCGGCATGGAATCGGGATCGCCTTCAACGGAAAGATAAAAATCAACATTAAATTTTTCTGAAAGCTCGTTGAAACCTTCGAACAAATCTTTCAATTCATTCGGCAACTTCCTGACAATACGTATCAGGTCATCGATGTATACACATTTTACATCAAAATTGCTCGAAATAATACCGCAGATAAAACCGAGAAATGTACAGGAACTGCTGATGTCGATCGGAAACTCGGATACGTTAATAAACCTAACTTTGTGATTCAGGTCGTACATTAACTGGCTGCTTCCGTCAATAAAAACTGCGTCGCCAAAAGCTGTTGACACGAAACTGTTTGCAGAGTCTACAAGGGCCCTTGTCTTTCCGACACCCTTTTTACCACAAACCACTTTAATCATCAGCATCTATCCTTCCTATATTTTTTTTACCTTCTAATTATACAATAATATAAATTCTATATGTTTTCAAGCCCATTTTACATCACAAATCCTTGATTATCCTTTCAAAAGCCTTTTTATATTCGTTATCCGGAAGATTCTGAAGTTCTTTTAACGCTCTTTCAATATATTTATTAAGAAGCACCCTTGATTCTTCAATCCCACCTGATTCTTTTATCAATTCCACCACATGGGCTGCTTCTTCCTCTTGGACATTTCCTCTTTTATCCAAAAAATTCCGAAGGGGTTCCCTTAATTTAGGATTTAACCTAAGACCCAATATTACAGGCAGGGTTATTACTCCTTCCAATATGTCGTTGCCCACTGGCTTACCTTCCTCATATCGGGATTTTGTGTAGTTGTTGATATCATCCTTTATTTGAAAGGCCATTCCATAGTAAAGTCCAAACTTGACAAGGCTTCTTGAAATCTTTTCTGGACATTTTGCAATATCAGCCCCCAGGGCACATGCCGAACCGAAAAGCACAGCCGTCTTTCTGCCTATTCTCTTCAAATAGGTAATTACTGACGTATCAATGGAATATTTGTGCTCAAACTGATCAACTTCACCTTCACATATTGCTTTTATACCTTTTGCAAGAATTGCAAGCCTTTTTTCTGGAACATTTCCGGCCAAAAGTAAAACAGCTTTTGTATATAAATAGTCTCCCACATATACAGCCATATCCACGCCAAATTCTTCAGATATAGTAACCTGTCCTCTTCTAATCTTCGTTCTGTCCACAACATCATCATGAATCAGCGTTGCGGTATGAAGGATTTCAATCGCGGCAGCTGCAGGAATAACCTTTTTACTATTATATTTTCCAAATTGGGAAGCAAGGATAACAAAGGCAGGTCTCAGTCTCTTTCCTCCCGATTGAACAATACTTCTTACAGCTTCATTTAAAAGCCGGTTTCTGGACCTTACGTTCTTTCGTATAAATTCCTCCAGTAAGACGAGTTCCTTTTCAATTTCAGGATAATGTGACGATGTCATTTTCTCATATCCCTTCTTCAAAGAAAATATTAATCAAATATCCTTGTTTTTCTCAACGCACCTTCCAAAAAACTGCTTACAAGTCCGACAAAAAAGCCCATTATACAGCCTGATATCAAAAGCACCGGCAAAACCACGGCAACCGCCAAATCCTTCATAAAAAAAGCTGCTACAAGTATCTGACCGATATTATGGGAAATTGCACCTGCAATGCTTATTCCCGTAATACTGAATTTATCACGTCCCGATTTATAGAGAAGCGACATCACAGCAGCGCTAAGAATTCCTCCCGTTACGCTGAACAGAAAGAGCATCCATCCCCCTCCGCCAAATATAGAGGAAAGAACACACCTCACAAATACCACAGCTAGAGCTTCCCTAAATCCAAAAAATATAATAGTTATAACAGTTATTATATTGGCAAGCCCAAGCTTTACTCCCGGTACAGGAGCAGGAACGGGTATCCAAGATTCAACTATTGATAAAATCAAAGCTTGAGAAACAAACAACCCAAGCAAAATAGTCTTTTTTACATTATTCACTTTTATTACCCCATAACCTTGTATACTGTTTTCGAAACTTTCTAATACGTAACTATATCTACATCACTCGATTGCCCCTCAATCTTTATCATAGTCTTGTTGGGAAGGCACACCGCCATATCCCCTTTTTCCGTAAGCCATCCGGTATTTACGCATACTTTGTCCGGGCAATCGGCTTCCTTAAATCTTATTCGTCCTTTTTCCACAAGTATTATATCGTTATATTCCCCTGAAATCATAATTTCCATAGGCTCATTTACAGCATCTATTTCAATTCTCTGTATCTCTTGGTTGTCTTTTATAATAACTGCTATTTTATTGGTATTTTTCCCTGAATTTTTATAAAGGGAAACACCAAAAAAAGATACAGCTATTAATATTATGACAAACCCAAAAATAAATAAATCACCTTTTTTCAACATATTCAAATTCCTTGCTCTCATCCTTAAATGTAAAAGTATCCTTTAATCCATCCGTTACATATATTTTCTTGTCCTCTGTAATGAAAACCGCCTCGACCCCTTCAAGACTTTCAACAAGCTTCATACCTTCCTCAAGCCCCAACACAAAAACTGTTGTGGACAGAGCATCCGCATCTATTGAATAGTCTGAAACGATGGTAGTTCCAATAAGTCCTGTATTGGCAGGATAGCCGGTTTTCGGATCTAAAATATGGTGGTATCTCACACCGTCCTTCTCAAAAAACCTCTCATAATCTCCGGAACTTACCACAGCCTTGTCTTTCACGCTGACAATACCGATATACGAACCGTCAGCACCTCTGGGATTTCTTATGCCCACAGACCATGGAGTCCCATCGGGTTTACCGCCCAACGTTAAGATATTGCCTCCAAGGCTTATTAACGCAGACTCAACCCCGTATTTTTTGTATATTTCAATCGCCGCATCCCCTGCAAACCCCTTTGCAATTCCGCCAAGGTCCACAATCTGGCCTTTTTTTGACAGCATGGCCGTTGAATTTTCAAAGTCAATATTTATATCCTTATAATTTACCAGCTTCAAAAGCTCATCAATTTCACTTTTCGACGGCACCTTAGGATTATCTGTAAATACGCCCCAGGACTTCACCAAAGGACCTATGGTAACATCAAAGGCGCCATTGCTGATTTCACCGTACTGTTTGGCTTTATTGAGCACATACAGGGTATCCTCGCCAAGTTTTACATACTCTTTCCCTGCTGCATCATTTAAAAGGTTTATTTCTCCCCCGGACTTGTTTATCGTCATGGCCGATTCAATCCCGGCTATTCTGTCATTTACCTCTTTTGCAATTTTATCGGCATCTTTATGATATATTTTTTGTATGATGACGGTTCCCATCAAGAATTCATGAGTTTCATACAAATTCGAAGAATTAAGGCGGCATGATGAAAGTAAAACACCCATGCACAAAGCTAAACATAAAATAATTATCGAAAACTTTTTTGTCATATCATCACCAATTTAAACAAACAATGCTCCATATAATATAAAGCATTATTATCATTAATATATTTATACCCCAGGTTTTATAAAACTATCATTCAAGTTAAAATTATATTATACCGAAAAAAGATATGTCAATTATGAAAGCACATCCATTAAATAAAAATTACTAATACAAGTATAATTTGTGTTATATATAAAAAACCGTGGTATATAATATATGTATTATACAACATATAAGCAGTTATGTTTGTTCCCAGCTTATTTAATCTATAGCAATTTGTTAAAACTATTAATAAGCGAACATAAAACAAGGTATAATCTAAAAGCCGGTACTTAAGACTATTTTTTATGCGAGGAGGATTCGGATGGCTCGAAAAGTATTGATATTGGGAGCCGGATATGCAGGAGTTCAAGCTGCTTTGACGCTCCATAAAAAGAAGCGTAAAAATGACGATATAGAGATAACTATCATTGACAAAAACTCTTACCACACTCTTCTGACGGAACTCCATGAAGTTGCCGGAAACAGAATAAGCGAAGATGGCGTTATAGTGCCATTGAAAAACATTTTTGCGTATACCGATGTAAAAATTATTAAAGATGAAATTAAAAACATCGATTTTGAAAATAACAAGCTCATATCCGACAGCAATGAATACGAATACGATTATCTTATTTTTGCAGCCGGAAGTGAACCGAACTATTACGGTATTCCTGGTATGAAAGAGCACGCCTTTCCCTTGTGGTCCTTTAAAGATGCCATTGCAATAAGGGAGCATATAAAAGACTGCTTTGACAAAGCATCCCGTACCGCCGATTCAAAGGAAAGAAAGTCTCTTCTTACCTTTGTAGTAGGCGGCGGCGGATTTACCGGTGTTGAAACTATCGGTGAAATTGCTCAGTGGGTCAAATCCTTGTGCAGAGAATACAAAATAGAAAGATCTGAGGTTGACTTAAAGCTGATTGAAGCCTTGCCAAAGATTTTAAACAATTTAAAGGATAAAAATATAAACAAGGTTATGAAGTATCTCACAAACACCTTGAAAGTCGATGTGCTTGTAAACAGTGCAATAAGCAAGCTCAATGAAGACAGCCTAGAGCTTAAGGACGGACGGAAAATACCTACAAAAACCCTTATCTGGACCGCCGGCATAAAGGCTTGCTGTCTTTCCGAAAATGTTTCTGTTGAAAAAGGAAAAGCATGCAAGGTAAGGGTGGATAAATACGCAACAACCCAATACAAGAACGTATACGCTGTAGGAGATGCTTCCTGCTTCGAGTACAACGGGCACACGCTCCCGGCACTGGTTGAGTCTGCACTGCAGACCGGAGAAGGCGCTGCGTTAAATATTCTTAATGATATCAGGGGCAAGGAAAGGCAAGAAATAAAGCCCAAACTTCATGGTGTCATGGTCTCCGTGGGAAGCTTCTTTGCCGTTGCGGAGATAATGGGAATAAGTCTTCCAAGGCTTTTTGCAATATTGATGAAATACATGGTAAACGCACACTATCTTTTTGGAATCGGCGGTTTTGAACTTGTATTCAGATACATCAAGCACGAATTTGTCAAAAAGAAACAGGAAAAATTCCTTCTGGAAAAACATTACTCCGTCACCACACCAACTTTCTGGCTTGTTCCCCTAAGGCTCTTTTTAGGGTATTCCTGGCTTATGGAGGGGCTAAACAAGCTAAAAGAAGGATGGCTCAACCCCCCGATGCTTGCCGGCATGGCTGTTGACGGTCAGACCAGTGCTTCTATAACCGAAACCGGAGAAAAAGTATTTAGAATTATTTCATCCCATACCCCATCGTGGTATGCCTTTATAGCAGAAAAGCTTGTAATTCCCAATGCGCTTTTTTTCCAATGGCTTATAGTGCTTACCGAAATAGGTCTGGGTATTGCATTCATAACAGGTACATTTACATTTATAGCCGGTCTGGGTTCATTGGCACTTAATATCAACTTCTTGCTGTCAACAGGATTATATGAAACCTCTTGGTGGTATATCCCGGCTGCAATTTGCATGCTTGCCGGTGCCGGAAGGGCCTTTGGAGTGGACTATTACCTGATTCCGTATCTCATGAGGCAATGGAGATTCTTCGTAAGAAACCGCAGAATAAAGCTCTTTCTCTTTGAATAGGCTCTAAAAAATCAAAAAAACGATATCAGAAAAGGTGACCTGTAAAATCTCAGATCACCTTTTTTTATGCCATTACGTTTCTTTGTAAATTAGAGTTAAAAAACATTAGTCTAAATAAACCGATCAATTTCCGCCCTCTTCCTGTACATCCTGTACTTCTTGTATTTCCTGTATTTCTTGAATCTCTTCCTGATTCTCTCCCATATCTTCTTTTGTACATACTTCCATTTTAGAAACAGAAACCTCAAATGCCACTTTTGTTATAGTTTCTCCCGTATCCAGCTTCTTCTGATATTCACGGCTTTGTATCCTTCCCCATATCTTTATGTTTTGACCGACATCAAGTCCGGCTGAGTACCTGGCATTCCTTCCCCAGCAAATACAGGGTATGTAATCCGATTTGTTATATGGTCTGTTGACAGCCAGCAATATATCCGTAATTTCCCTTCCAAAAGGAGTTGTTCTGTATATGGGTTTTTTACATATAAAACCATTCAGAAAAATCTGATTCGGATTCTTGATCTTCTTATCGTCCTCCAAGAAACTGATTTCTCTGGCAAATACAGTCAGTATTAGCTTGCTTCCTTCAGGATTATTATAATTGTTATAGGAACGAAACTGTCCTTCCACCTCTATGAATTTGCCTATTTCCAAATCTTGCTTTGAAATCAGGCGTTCCGACACTGTAACATTAATCCTGTCATAACTATCGCTGAGCCTTGGAACTTCCAATGTAAAACAATAAAATCCCTCACCGTAAACCTCATGACTAAATACCGCTTCTGATACTATTTTACCGGAAATGGTCACTATGTTGTTCTCAATGATGTTTCCGACCATCCGACCCCCACACTCCTCTCTTAGGCTTCTTACGTATATCCAATAATTTATCTAATGTAATGTTATTCACCTCTGATGCTTTTTAGAATTAATTTATTCATACATTAGCTAAATTTGTAGGTATTTCCTGAAAGAAGCTAAAAATTTTATATAAATATACTGAAATAAAAATCAATTTAAGTATTCCCAAAGAAAGGAATCCGGCGTGGATGCATCCACTCTTTGCATTCCTAAATAAGTCAAAAAACTACTTGTAAACTTGCCTGTAACATCCAAAAAACCATTCGTATTCATTATTATATTATATATCGACCAACTTGAAAATGCTTGAAAGTATTTTTCTATGACTTGCATTAATTTTTCATCTGATTTATATCAAAGCCGTTTACCAAAACAAAAGTTGCCGCAGCCAAAACATTGCTTGGGTCAACACTCTCAAGGTCTGTCCTGACTTTAAACTCCTGCGGCTCAATTACCGTTCCGTTTTTTGTATATATTCTTCTTTGCAGGCAACACAGCATATTGTCCTTGGCAACAAGGTCTCCTATGCTTGATGTGGTCATGCTGGCCTTGAGATTAAAACCGTAAGTCACAATATAATGTTTAATGTCTTTGAAAAACTTGTTCAGCTCATTATCATCGGCATTTACTATTGCTATCCCTTTTTCTTTCAACAGCGAAAAAGCCTTTTTCATCAAATCCATATAATTTTGTTCCATTTCACCATTTATTTCATCGGCTTTATCGGTAAAAACAATAATATCAAATCTCAAATAGTCATAAATTTCCTTAGAAACTTCCGATAAATCAAGCTTTAGTATAAGAATATCGGTTTTATTTCGCTCAAGCTCAGCCAAATAACCTTTTATCCGTTTTTCATCCAAGCCGGACAGGTTCTTTGAGTCAACTATACTGATTCGCTTTTTTGAATTGTGTAATATGGAATTAATAATATTCGCAGTTTTCTCCTTGTCGTTTTGACCAACTATTGCTGTTATCAGCACCCGGTTCAAACCCCATTTCTTTTGATAACTGTAATTTTATAATGTACTTTTTTCTTAATTTTATGTAAAAGGATAAAAATCACACTGAAAACTCTAACAAAAACTTACATTACTGTTTTTTTATTTGCCTGCCCCTATAGTCAATTTCGTAATTTTCCCTCATAATCATTTGGGAAACGGGAATAAAGCCATATCCCTTTTCTTTGAGTGAAATTATTATTTCCGGAAGTATTTTAGCCGTATGTTTGGTATCATTGTGGAACAGTATAATTGAACCGTTGCTTACATTTTTAAGCACCCGATTTTTTATTTCGTCGGCTGTGATTCCCGGCCGCCAGTCCAAAGAATCCACATCCCATTGTATTGTATAGTGGTTCAATTCTCTGGCAGTTCGGACAACGTCATTGTTGTAATCCCCATAGGGCGGTCGGAACAAGTCCACATCTTTTCCCGTAATCTTCTTTAAAACACTATCACACTTTAATATTTCAGTTTTTATTGCCGAATTTTTCAGGCTGGACATTTTGTAATGGGAATAGGAATGATTCGCCACATCGTGTCCGTCATCCGCAATCATTTTTACCGCATCAGGATTTTTCTCAGCCCAAACCCCGATAATAAAAAAGGTTGCTTTTACATCGTGCTCCCTCAAGGTGTTGAGAATATCCGGTATATCCTCACTTCCCCAGGCACAGTCAAAGGTCAGGGCAACCTTTTTTTCAGGATAATCCACAGAATAAATGGGAATTTCTCTTTTTTGCTGAAATACAGAAGCAACATCTTCCGCCGAAAAATAAGCAAAGACTGCAACAGCCAATATTATGATTGCCAAGAAACCAAGCTTTAGCACACTATTTACTTTCACAACATAAAACTTCATTTTTCATACTTCCAATCTCTATAATCCTGCATTATACATATTTTCACTGTCAAAAATATATGACATATAAAAAGGTAAATAAATTTATTTTCATATCATTTAAATGGTAACAAGACAAGCCCTCTTGGCATATATTACTTGTATGAAGGACTTCTTAATTTCAAGTCCGGCAAAGGTGCCGAAAGCTTATGGGGCACCTTTTTGTTTTTATCTAATGCTAGGAGTTGATATTTATATGTGCGGTATTGCAGGTTGGATAAATCTAAAAGCAGACTTGACCGAGCAAGAAAAAGTATTAAATTCAATGATTGAAAGGTTGACGCCTCGTGGCCCCGATGCATCGGGAAGCTGGATTTCTCCCAATGCGCTTATTGCCCACAAGCGTCTGATAGTCGTGGACCCTGAAGGCGGAGTTCAACCCATGGTTCGAAATCAAGGCGAAAACAGGTATGTTATTACATACAACGGAGAGCTTTATAATACTGCGGATTTGCGTGACGAGCTAAAGTCTAAAGGCCACGAATTTTTCACCAGCTCGGACACAGAGGTTCTACTGGTTTCTTACATTGAATGGGGCACAAAATGCGTCGAATATCTGAATGGAATATATGCTTTTGGAATTTGGGATGAAGGTAAAAAAAGTCTTTTTTTGGGCAGGGACAGATTTGGTGTAAAACCGCTGTTCTACGCCCAAAGAGGAGATTCCTTGATATTTGGCTCTGAGTTAAAGGCACTGTTGGCAAATCCCCTTGTAGAACCCAAATTGGATGCTGAAGGTCTGGCAGAAATCTTTGCACTAGGTCCCGCCCGAACGCCAGGGCACGGTGTATTCAAGGATGTTTATGAGCTTAAGCCGGCTCATTCCATGCTCTTTGATATCAATGGAATACACATCCAAAAATACTGGTCGTTGGAAAGCTACCCCCATACCGACGGAGAAAAAGCTACCATTTCCAAAGTCAGAGACTTGGTGTTAGACGCCATCACGAGACAGCTCGTGGCAGATGTTCCGGTCTGCACCTTTTTGTCGGGCGGACTTGATTCAAGTACCATTACTGCTGTGGCAGCAAGAGCTTTTGAAACTCAGGGCAAAGGACAGCTTCATACTTTCTCTATTGATTATGTAGACAATGATATCTACTTTAAACCCAGCATGTTTCAGCCAAATTCGGATGAACCCTGGATAAAGAAAATGAGTGAAAGCTTTAATACATGCCACCATTATATAAAATTCGATACGCCACAGCTGGCAGATGCCTTAATTGATGCAGTAAAGGCAAGAGACTTGCCGGGAATGGCAGACATTGATTCATCCCTGTTTCTTTTCTGCCGTGAAGTGAAAAAAAGTGCGGTGGTGGCTCTGTCCGGTGAATGTGCCGACGAAATATTCGGCGGATATCCGTGGTTTCACAATGAACATATGCTCTTTGCCGATACGTTTCCATGGTCCCTGTCGGTACACGAAAGGACAAAGATATTGTCAAAGGAGCTTTTGAATTTGATAAAGCCTGAAGAATATATCGAAAGACGCTACAGGGAAACTTTAAGCGAGGTTCCGCTGCTAAAAGGAGAAGACAGGATTGAAAATAGAAGAAGAGAAATATTCTATCTTAACATCAACTGGTTTATGTCCACCCTTCTTGACAGAAAAGACCGCATGAGTATGGCATCAGGCCTTGAAGTAAGGGTTCCCTTCTGCGACCACAGGCTGGTACAGTATGTATGGAATATTCCATGGGATTTAAAAATGTACAATGGAAGAGAAAAGGGTCTTTTAAGGCAGGCTTTAAAATGTATTGTTCCCGATTATATAATCGAGAGAAAGAAAAGCCCATATCCCAAAACTCATAATCCTTCATACAAAAAAGCGGTCAGCAAGTGGATACTGGAAATATTAAACGATATAAGTTCTCCTCTTCATCAGCTAATTAATGTTAAAGAGGTAAGAGCTATGGCAGAAGGAAGCTCAGACAATTCAAATCCTTGGTTCGGTCAGTTGATGGCACAGCCTCAAATGCTTGCCTACCTTATCCAGATTGATTTCTGGATGCAGGAAAACCGAATATCGATTATATAATTGCCAAATAAAAAATCCTGGCAGTCCAAACCGCCAGGATTTTCTATTTTAAAATTACAGCAAATCGTCATGCCTTACTATCGTGGAAGCATTTTCCCATTCTTTCATCTTTTCATCCATGAATGTTGACTTCTTATCGCTTTGCAACATTTCCTTTATTTCCGACTTCTTCTCTTCTAAAGTATATGGCTTCTCCTGAGTCTTCTCATACACTTTTATAATATGATATCCGTAAGGACCCGGAACAAGATCCGATATTTCACCTTCTCCGAGAGCTAAAGAAGCTTCTTCAAAACTTTCTATAAATCCGCTGTTTTTTGAAACTGTGTATCCGTCCTTGTATTCTTCCGATTCCATTCCCGGGTCTTCGCCGAATTCTTTTATAAGAGCTTCAAAGTCTTCACCGTTTTTAGCTTTGTTTAATACATCTTGTGCCTTCGGCTTGATTTCCTCAAGCTTTTCATTAAGATACGCCTCAGCTTCTTCTGTCTTTCCTTCTTCATACTTCAAACTGTTGTATTTGTTCTTTACTTCATCGGACAAACCAATCAATATATGTTTTACCCTTGAACTTGCCGGCTGAATCAATTGGATACTTGCATACGCAGCTTCGTCGGGATTATCTTTTTGAACCTTTAACTGTTCGTCATAATATTTTCGGATTTCTTCATCGGTCACGTCAATATCCTTTGTTATAGATTCCATAAATTCTGTAACAAGCATATATTCGGCAGTTTGCTCAATATATTCATCCATTGAAATCTTCATGGCATCAAGTTCACTGTTCACATAGTCTTTAGCTTGTTTAACAAAATCTGTTGTCTCTGCTTCGGATGGATTCGCCATCTTTAATTGCTCCGCAATGTCTTCAATCATTTTATCAAACGACTCTTTGGCTTCAGCAAGCTTTTCATCCGTTACCGTATATCCTGCCTCTTTTGCCTTTTGCTTTGCAATCTCCTGCTGAATCAACTGAGTCAATATTTCGTTTTTTATAGTCTTTAACATTTCCTTCATATCGTCACTGAGGGAATCCTCATCTGTAAGACCATAATATGCAGCTTGCTGGCTGTACAAGAAATAAAATTCTTTGTACAAAATCTTTTCTCCATTTACTTCAGCTATTACTTTATTTGCTTCTTCTTTCGTCAGCGGTGAAGTACTGATAGAGTAATCAGAATTGGAACCACCGTCTTTTTGAAACATGGGTTTTAACAAAAAATATGTCGCCGCCGACAAACCCGCAATCAGCACTACCACTATACTCACAACTAATATTATACTTTTTGCTTTTTTCATATTAATTCATCCTTTTTCTTAAATTTTTAACAACCCACAAATTTCTACTTAAATCAAAATTATTTTAGCGCTTAATTTTGACCCAATTGTGTCAAAATTGTAAACTTTTTTGCCGGAAGATATTTCCCAATTATTTTATTCAGTTCATTACCTCACCCCTTATAAAAGTCTGAAAAACCCTCTCTCTATCTATGCCTTTTGATTATAACATATATTTTTAAAATACTACATAAAAATTTTTCAGCTTTTTTAGGGAAATCTTACTTAAAGTAGTTTACACCGGCTTCAAACAGCTTCTGGTCCTTATCTCCCGGTACATTTTTTGCAACATTGCTTCCTATTCTCTCGGAATGCCCCATTTTACCCAAAACTCTTCCGTCAGGACTTGTTATACCCTCAATAGCCTCGAAAGAGCCATTTGGGTTAAACCTTATGTCATAGGTTGCATTATTGTCCGGGTCAACATACTGGGTTGCTATCTGGCCATTCTTTTCCATCATCTCAAGCACTTCTTTATTTGCCACAAATCTTCCTTCTCCATGGGATACAGCTATGGTATGAACATCACCAACATTTACATTGTTAAACCACGGAGAGAGGGTTGATGTTATTTTTGTCCTTACCATGCACGAAACGTGGCGGCCTATTGTATTAAAGGTAAGAGTGGGACTGTCTTCATTAAGGTCTCTGATTTCACCATACGGCACAAGTCCAAGCTTTATAAGAGCCTGGAAACCGTTGCATATACCCAGCATAAGTCCGTCTCTTTGCTTAAGAAGCCTCATAACTGCTTCTTTTACTCTTGGGTTTCTAAATGCCGTGGCTATAAACTTTCCTGAACCGTCGGGCTCATCACCGCCGCTGAATCCTCCCGGTATCATCACAATCTGGGAGTTGTCAATTCTCTTTGCCATCTCCCCTATAGACTCTTCTATCTCGGTGGAAGTAAGATTTTTAATAACGAGCATGTCCACCACACCGCCAGCCCTTTCAAAAGCTTTGGCAGTATCATATTCACAGTTGGTTCCCGGGAATATCGGCATGAATATTCTTGGCCTTGCCACCGAAACGGACGGCTTTATACTGTTTCTCTTTTCAAATTTATACTGCTTCGGAGCACCGTTTACAGACTCTGCATTTATTGGGAAAACCTTCTCCAAAGGTTCCTGCCATTTTTGGCAAAGCTCCTCTATATCAAGGCTTACATCTCCAAATTCAATTGATTTTTTCTCCTGGGTAGACCCCAAAACTTCATATTCTATGCCTTTTAACAATTCGTCCAAATTGCTGCTTTCATCCATTTCAAGCACAATAGACCCGTAAAGCGGCTCAAAAAGCCTTCTTGCATCTATTGATGCCTCAAACTTAAATCCTATCATGTTTCCAAAGCACATTTTGCTTATCGCTTCGGAAATTCCACCGCTTCTTACAGTGTGGGCCGCAAGCACTTTTCTGTTCATAATCATTTCATGTATTGTTGTATAATTTTTATCCAGCTGGGCAAAATCCGGCAATCCCTTCTCATCAATTTTCAGAGGAACCAAAACTACTTTGCTTCCTGCTCTTTTAAATTCGGAAGACACTGTATAATTCACATCCATTGTTGCAACAGCAAAGGAAACCAAAGTCGGAGGTACGTTCATATCCTTAAAGGTTCCGGACATACTGTCCTTTCCTCCGATGGCAGGTATGCCCATCTTTGTCTGGGTATAATATGCACCAAGCAATGCACTAAAGGGCTTGCCCCACTTTTTGGGGTCGCTTCCCAGCTTCTCAAAATACTCTTGCAAAGTTAATCTGATTTTTTTGTGATTGCCTCCCATGGCAACAATTTTAGCCACAGATTCTATCACAGCAAACATCGCCCCGTGGAACGGACTCCACTTTGCAATGGATGGATTGTATCCAAATGTCATAAGTGTACCGGTATTTGTATCCCCGTCCAACACCGGAATCTTTGCCGCCATTCCTTCTGCAGGGGTCAGCTGAAGCTTTCCGCCAAAAGGCATCAGCACTGTTCCGGCACCGATAGTGCTGTCGAATCTCTCCACAAGCCCTTTTTGGCTGCACACATTTAGTCTCTGCAGGTTTCGAACCCACGCATCGTAAATATTCTTTGAGTAATCCTCAGCTTCCTTGGGAATGCTGTCAAAATAGTATCCTTCCTCCGAAGGAGCGGTAACCGAAACATTGGAATACTGTTTTACTCCGTTTGTGTCAAGAAAATCCCTTTTAATATTTACAATAGCCTTGTCTCTCCAGTACATTACAAGCCTTCTGTCATCTGTCACTTCTGCAACAGGCGTAGCCTCAAGGTTTTCTTCTCTTGAAGCTTTGATAAAGGCATCCACATTCTCTTTTGCCACCACTACTGCCATTCTTTCCTGAGATTCTGAAATGGCAAGCTCAGTACCGTCAAGCCCTTCATACTTTTTAGGCACTGCATCGAGATTAATTCTAAGCCCTTCCGCAAGCTCACCTATGGCAACGGATACTCCTCCCGCTCCAAAGTCATTGCACTTCTTAATCATGGTGCTGACCTCGGGCTTTCTAAACAACCTTTGAATTTTTCTTTCTGTTAAGGGATTACCCTTTTGAACTTCAGCTCCACAGGCAAGCAAAGATTCTTCCGTATGCTCTTTTGAAGAACCGGTAGCTCCTCCGCAGCCGTCACGGCCTGTCCTTCCGCCAAGAAGTATGATTACATCTCCTGCCTTGGGCTTTTCTCTTTTTACATTCTTTCTCGGAGCAGCACCTATTACCGCACCTATTTCCATTCTCTTTGTCACAAAGTCTTCATCATAGATTTCTGCAACTTGTCCGGTGGCAAGACCTATCTGGTTTCCGTAGGAACTGTAACCCTGGGCAGCCTCTGTTGTTATCTTTCTTTGAGGAAGCTTGCCGGGTAATGTGTCTTCTATAGCGGTACGCGGGTCGCCGCTTCCCGTTACACGCATGGCCTGGTACACATAAGACCTTCCCGACAACGGGTCTCTTATGGCACCTCCAAGACAAGTGGCAGCTCCTCCAAAAGGCTCTATTTCTGTAGGATGATTGTGAGTTTCGTTTTTGAACATCACAAGCCACTCTTCTTTTTCTCCGTTTACATCCACATCAACTACTATACTGCATGCATTTATCTCTTCAGACTCATCAAGGTCTTTTAACATTCCTTTTTTCTTTAGCTCCTTCATGCCCATCACTGCGATGTCCATAAGGCAGATATCCTTTTCTTTATCGCCATAAACAAGCTTTCTCGATTCAAGATATTTTTCATAGGCATCCTTTATGGGAGCTGTAAATCTGCCTTCTTCAATATCCACATTTTCAATGTTTGTAAGAAACGTGGTATGACGGCAGTGGTCTGACCAATAGGTGTCAATAACCCTTATTTCGGTAACGGTAGGGTTTCTCTTTTCATCGTCCCTGAAATACTTCTGACAAAATTCCAAATCTTCCAAAGACATTGCAAAACCCATGCTGTCTGCGAAATCTTTAAGTTGGTCGCGATTCATTTCTATAAATCCATCTAAAACCTTTACATCTTCAGGGACATTCACTTCCACATCCAAAGTTTCTGGCTTTATCAAGGATGCTTCCTGGGATTCCACAGGATTTATCAGATAATTCTTTACTTTTTCATATTCTTTAGCCGACACATCCCCTTGAAGCACAACAAGCTTTGCTACCTTGACTTCAGGTCTTTCCCCATGGGTCAGTATCTGAATACATTGGGATGCAGAATCCGCCCTTTGGTCATATTGCCCGGGCAAATACTCTATAGCAACTATTTTGTCTTTCTCATCTATAGTTATGGTTTCATCGAAAACCTCTTCCACCGGCGGTTCGGAAAATATAGTCCTTTTCGCACTTTCATACTCTTCGTCGGATATTCCCTCAACATCATACCTGTTTATTATCCTAACACCGGAAAGTCCGCCGATTCTCAAGTTCTCCTTCAAATCCCTGTACATTCTTTGGGCTTCCAAATCAAACCCCTTTTTCTTTTCAACAAAAACTCTTCTTACAATCTTAACCATACCAGTACCTCTTTCAAATTAATTTTTTCGACATTTTTACGGATACAAATACATTATAATATGATAAAATAAATAAGTAAAATTAATAATATTAATAAGTTGTATTAGAGGTGCTTATGGATATAAATTTTGAATTGTATAAAATTTTTTATCATACTGCAAAAGCACAAAGCTTTTCTGTTGCGGCCGATATGCTTCACGTCTCCCAGTCTGCGGTAAGCCAGTCCATAAAAAGCCTTGAAGAAAAGCTGGGCTCCAAGCTTTTTTTTCGAAAAAACCGTGAAATAAAGCTTACTGTGGAAGGAGAAATACTGTTTAAACATATTGAGCAGGCTTACAATTTTATAAAAACAGCCGAACACAAAATATATCAAACTCAGAACCTTGAAAGCGGCGAAATAAGAATCGGAGTAAGCGACACCGTCTGCAAATATTTTCTCATTCCCTACATAGAAAAATTTATAAAAAACTACCCCAGCGTTAAAATACAAGTTATAAACAGAACCTCGTCACAAATTCAGGACATATTAAAAAAGGGATTGATTGATTTCGGTATCGTGACTCTTCCCGTGCAGGACAACAAATTACACCAAGAAGATTTTTTGACGGTACAAGATATATTCGTGGCCTCCGACAGGTACATAGAGCTTAAAAATAAAGTAACCGACATAAAAACCCTTGCCTCCTATCCCCTCCTTATGCTTGACCGGGGTACTTCAACAAGAAGGAATTTCGATTCTTATCTTTCTTCCAAAGGAATTGGCATTTTGCCGGAAATAGAATTAGAAAGCATTGACCTTCTTGTAGAGTTTGCAAAAATTGGGCTGGGTATCGCTTTGGTCCTAAAAGAAAGCGTTGCCGATGAGCTTCAAAAAGGAACCCTTTTTGAAGTTAAGCTAAAAGAGAGCGTTACGCCTAGAAAACTGGGAATCATCACGATGAAAAATGTTCCCCTTTCCAGGGCTTCTTCTGAGTTTATCAATTTGCTGCACAAATAACTGCCCCGTAAAATTCAATAATAAATTTTTCTTATAAATTTTTATAAAAAACTTTAACATACTTGTCCTCATTCCCTTTACATCTTTACTTATCGTGTGTTACGATATTATAAGTATTATTATCGTTTTTGATTAGTTTATTAAAATAAACATAGAAAGGATGGTTCCATGTCTGAACAAATTAAGCAAATTAGTAAAAGAATAAAGGAGCTAAGAGAAATCTCCGGTATCTCCGTTGAAACATTGGCAAGAGAATTGGGCATTGACAGCGAAACCTACTCGGAATACGAAAGCGGAAACGTGGATATACCTGTCAGCCTGTTGTTCAAAATTGCCAGCAAATTTGATGTTGAGCTTTCCGAAATCCTTACCGGCGAGGCTCCAAAGCTCCATACATACTCTGTTGTCAGAAAAGACAAGGGCGTAAGTGTGGAAAGAAGAAAAGACTACAAGTATCAGAGCCTTGCATACAATTTCGTAAACAAAAAAATAGAACCATTCCTTGTAACCGTTGAACCCGATTCCAATGCCGAGATAAACTACAATTCCCACCCGGGTCAAGAATTCAACTATGTTATTGAGGGAGTTTTGAAAGTAATTATCAACGGTCATGAAATTATACTCAATGAAGGGGATTCCCTATTCTTTGACTCAAGCGCAAAACACGGTATGAAGGCTATGAATGGCAAGCCTGCCAGATTCCTGGCCATAATTTTATAATGGAGGTTTTATGTAAAATGTTGTTAGAGAAATACCTGTCTAAAGTTAATTTTGACTCGTATGAAGATTTTATTGAAAATTTTAAATTAAACATTCCTGAAAACTTCAACTTCGCTTATGATGTTGTTGATGAAATCGCATCTAAAACACCGGAAAAAGTTGCAATAGTCTGGTGTGATGAGAAAGGTGCCGAAGCAACGTTTACTTTCGGTCAATTAAAAGAGTACAGCGACAAGACTGCAAATTTCTTTAAGAGAGTAGGAATAAAAAAGGGCGACCCCGTAATGCTGATATTAAAAAGGCGTTATGAGTTCTGGTTTGCCATCCTTGCTTTACATAAGCTAGGTGCCATCTGTATACCGGCCACCCATCTTCTCACCACAAAAGACATAGTTTACAGAAACAATGCAGCTGATATTAAAATGATCGTTTGTGTAGCTGAAGATGAAGTAATACAACATGTTGAAGAGTCATTGGAGCAATCGCCTACAGTTGTGGCAAAGGCTCTTATCGGCAAAGAAAAAGAAGGCTGGTACAACTTCAACAAAGAAATCGAAAGCGAATCACCTAATTTTGAAAGACCTACAGGTGAAGATGCACCGACCAATGACAGTATCATGCTTCTATATTTTACATCCGGAACCACCGGAATGCCAAAAATGGTTAGCCATGATTTCACCTATCCTTTGGGCCATATTATTACCGCCAAATACTGGCAAAATGTAATTGACGGAGGACTACACCTTACCGTTGCAGATACAGGATGGGCAAAAGCCGTATGGGGCAAAATCTACGGCCAATGGCTTGCCGGAAGTGCTGTTTTTGTATACGATTATGATAAATTTGTTCCGAAAGAGCTTCTCGAGGTAATATGCAAGTATGGTGTTACCACCTTCTGCGCACCTCCTACAATTTACAGATTCTTTATAAAAGAGGATTTGAGCAAATACGATTTCAGCAAATTGAAATATTGTACAGTTGCTGGAGAGCCATTAAACCCCGAAGTATACAACCAATTCTATAAAGCAACAGGTATCAGGCTTATGGAAGGATATGGCCAGACAGAGCTTACCGTAACCTTGGGTACATTCCCATGGACGGAACCGAAGCCGGGCTCTATGGGCAAACCTTCTGCAGGTTATGTAATAGACCTTCTTGACGAAAACGGAAACTCCTGTGAAGTCGGTGAAGAGGGTCAGGTAGTTATAAGAACAGACAAAATCAAACCTGTAGGAATGTTTGGCGGATATTACAGAGACAAAGAGCTTACAAATAAGGTTTGGCATGATGATATCTACTACACCGGTGATATGGCTTGGCGTGATGAGGACGGCTATTACTGGTTTGTCGGCAGGGCTGACGACGTTATAAAGAGTTCCGGATACAGAATTGGGCCTTTTGAAGTAGAAAGCGCTCTTTTAGAGCATCCCGCAGTTTTGGAATGTGCAATAACAGCTGTACCGGATCCTATCAGGGGTCAGATAGTTAAAGCAACAGTTGTCCTTGCTAAGAATTATACCCCCGGTGATGAACTTGTAAAAGAGCTTCAGGATCATGTTAAGAAAGTAACTGCTCCTTACAAGTATCCTAGAATTATTGAGTTTGTTGATGAGCTTCCAAAAACCATAAGCGGAAAAATCAGAAGAGTGGAAATCAGAGCAAAGGATCAGTCCAAATAATAAATACGTAATATAAATATCAAATAATAATATTTAAAAAATGTCCTTCGGAATCTTTCATAATCCGAAGGACATTTTTCATAATGTTTATTATTGCCCTGAAGCAAGTTTTGAAAGTAATGAATTGCTTCTTTCAATAAATCTTGTCATATCGTCCGGTTCGAGCTGCTTGTGGCTCATTTTTGCAAGGTCATAAATGTGCTCACATATAAGCTTTACATCTTCTTTTTTGTCTTCTTTGTCTTTAAGGCCCAGAAGAGATTTGATCAGGCTGCTGTTGCTGTTTAAAACAAGGGTTTCTTCTTCCCCATACATTCCGCCAAAATTAAATCCGCCATACATCCTGCTCATTTCCTGTATCCTTCTTGCCTGTTCACTCAAAAGAATCATTCCCGGAAGTGTCGAAGATTTCAAAGCCTCAACCTGTATTTTAAGCTTATCGTTATTGAGACTTTCTTTAAACAGCTTTTCAAGAGCCTCAGAAATCTCTTTTTGTGAGTTTTCGTCAGCACCGGTTTCTTTGTCTTTCATGCTTTCACTCAAGTCGGAATCTATGCGCAAAAACTTTACACCGCTTTGATTCATCTCCAAGAGCTGTATGAAGTGATTATCTATCACTGTATTCATCATTACAGCTTCCATGTCATTGTCCTTAAACATCTTAATATACTGTGCCTGCTGCTTTTCATCGGTTACATAAAATACTTTGTTTTCATGCTTATCCTTATTGCGTTCAAGATAATCTTTGAGTGTTATATACTCTCCCCCTGTGGTCTTGAAGATAATTATATCCTTTACCCTCTCATAGAACTTGTTTTCCTTTATGCAGCCGAATTTAACAAATGGGTTGATATCATCCCAGTACTTGTTGTAATTCTCCCTCTCATTCTCAAATATTGAAGTAAGCTTGTCTGCCACCTTTTTTGTAATATGGGTGGAAATCTTATTCACATAACCGTCATTTTGCAAAAAACTTCTTGATACGTTGAGAGGAAGGTCGGGACAGTCAATCGTACCTTTAAGAAGCATCAAAAATTCAGGAATAACTTCCTTGATATTATCAGCAACAAAAACCTGGTTGCAGAAAAGCTTAATCTTTCCTTCAAAATTGTCAATCTCGTTTCTGAGCTTCGGGAAATAAAGAATTCCCTTCAAATTAAACGGATAATCCATATTAAGGTGTATCCAGAACAAAGGATCATTAAAATCAAAGAACACCTTCCTGTAAAAATCTTTGTATTCCTGCTCTGTGCAATCCTTTGGGTTCTTTAGCCAAAGCGGACTTGTATCATTTATTGGCGTTGGTTCTTCCGCCTTCTCTTCCTCATTTTCTCCGTCTTCCTTTTTATCTTCCTTTGCAGCGTTTGCATCTTCGAAATACAACTCATAAGGAAGGAATGAGAAATATTTCACAAGGGTCTCCCTTACCTTGTACGGCTCTAAGAACTCTTCGCTGTCCTCAGCAATATAAAGGGTTATGGTAGTTCCTCTTTCAGTCCTGTCAGAGTCCTCCATCTCATACTCAATGCCGCTTGTACTTATCCATCTTACAGCTTTGGCATCCTTTTGATAGGACAAAGTGTCAATTTGGACCTTGCTTGAAACCATAAAAGCGGAATAGAATCCCAGACCGAAATGACCGATAATCTGGGCTTCGTCAGTCTTGTCCTTGTACTTTTCAACAAAATCTTTAATTCCGGAAAAGGCTATCTGATTGATATATTTTTTTACCTCTTCCTCTGTCATTCCAATACCGTTGTCAATTATCTTAAGAGTCTTTTTCTCTTTGTCAACAACAACCTTTATGTAGTATTTTTCATTGCTGTCAACTTCCGCTTCCCCTATCGATACCAGCTTTTTTAGCTTGCTTATGGCATCACTGCCGTTGGAAACCAATTCACGAATGAAAATATCCTTTTCAGAATACAACCATTTCTTTATAATAGGAAAAATATTTTCCGTATTAATGGATATAGTTCCACTTTCACGATTCATTGCAGTCCCTCCTGATAATATGATTGCCGAGTAATTTCGTACTAATAAATATATTACAGTCACTGCTCAAAATTTGTCAAGACAAATTTAGCACTCATTTAAGGTGAGTGCTAACAAAAAGAATCAAATATCTGAAAGATAAGACTAGATGCTTAATTTGCCTTGGTTAATGTCTTTTTTACAATCAATCCTTTAACCAAGTTTTTATAAACAAGGGTAAGTACAAGACAAATCGCGCTTATCAGTACTATTGTACCTCCGGGAACCATGTCCAGGTAAAAAGAAAGAGTAAGTCCGGTAACTATGGAAAAAATACCGTACAGCAAAGAATAAACTATTGTCTGCTTGAAGCTTTTTGCTATTTGCATGGCTGAAGCAGGCGGAAGAACCAGAAGTGAGGATATAACCAAAGTCCCAACTATTCTTGAAGACACTGCAACTGTCACTGCTGTAAGAACAGCAAAAATAAAGTTAATTATTTTGACCGGTACTCCGGCAAGCCTTGCCGCTTCCTCATCAAAGGTTATAAAAAACAACTCCTTGAATAGAGCTGCAAAAGTTACTATTACCACAGTACTCAAAACCGCTATAATGATAAGCTCAAAATCTGATATTGCTATAATGCTCCCAAACAAATAGGAAGACAAGGAAAAGCCGCTTTTTACATAACCGGACAAAACTCCTGCAAGTCCGATTCCAGTAGACATAATGACTGCTATCGAAATCTCGGCATATTTTGGAAAAGCTCTCCTGATCTTCTCTATTCCCAGCGCTGCAGTTATTGAAAACAAAGTTGCACCCACTATGGGATTTATGCCGGCAATCAAACCAAAAGCCACCCCTGCAAGAGAAGTATGGGAAAGGGAATCTCCTATCATGGACTGTCTTCGTAAAACTATTATCACACCTATAGCAGGTGCCATTATGGCTATAAGTATTCCTATAAAATATGCCCTTTGCATAAATCCAAGGTTTAAAATAAAGTCTTCACCAAAAATACCGGACATTTATATGGCTCCTTTCTTCCAACAGTTTGTGCAACAATGCTTATTGGCATGAAGGTTTACATCATATCCATATATCTCTTTTAGCCTTTTTTTCGCAAAATCTTCGGTGTTTTCGTTCATTATGAGACCTTTGTTGCCCACGTACGCAATTTTATTGGCATGAACAGTGATAGCCCCTATATCATGACTGACCATCACTATTGTCATTCCCCTTTCCTGGTTCAGCCTGCCCAAAAGGCAGTACAAAGCTCCTTCGGATTCCGAATCTATTCCCACAGTAGGCTCATCTAGAAAAATCAAATCCGGCTCCGACACAAGAACCCTGGCTATAAACACCCTTTGCTGCTGTCCTCCCGACAAATTGCCAATCAGCCGGTCTTTATAGTCTTCCATTCCGACAGTTTTAAGCGCTTCATAAACAAGCTCCCTGTCCTTATCTTTAATTCTTCTGAAAAGTCCGATTTTGGGAAATAAATTCGCACTTACCACCTCTTCCACCGTTGCCGGGAAGCTAGTATTAAAGGAACTTGCCTTTTGCGCAACATAACCTATCTTGTTCCACTGATTAAACCTTTCGATATTCTGTCCTAAAAGCTTGATTTCACCTTTAATGGGCTTTATCTGTTTTAAAAGCAGCTTAACAAGGGTGCTTTTTCCTGAACCGTTGGGACCGATAACTCCAACAAAATCACCTTTTTCCACCGAAAAACTCATATTCTCCAATATGAGCCTTTGCCCATATCCAAAGCTTAAATTGTTTACTTCAATAACTTTTTCCATAAAAAATCAACCTCTAATCAGGCATTTATTCAAGAGCTTTCTTTAAGGCCTCTAAATTTTCCCTCATTACAGAAAAATATTCTTTCCCTGCATCAATCTCCTCTTGGCTAAGTCCTCCAAGGGGATTTAAAAATTCTACTTTGGCTCCAGTCTCACTGGCAATAGCATTCGGTACCTTTTGACTCAACAGCTTCTCCGAAAATATCACCTTAATATCCTTTTTCTTTATAAACTTAACTATTTCAGCCATTCTGGCCGGTGTCGGCTCAGACTCCGCGCTAAGCCCTTCTATGGCATTCTGCTTAAGCCCGTATTCTTCACATAAATATCCATACGCCAGATGTCCCACCACAATATCCTTTTTTGAGCACTTTGACAATTCTTCTCTAAATTCCTTATCAAGAATGTCAAGCTTTTCAGCGTTGTCTTTGAAGTTCTTTTCATAATACTCACTGTTTTCAGGGTCCGCCTTTACAAAAGCATCCTTTATTGCTTCCATTTGCTTCTTTGCATTTTTAGGGCTTAACCACACATGAGGATCGTACTCAGTATCCTCATGACTATGACCTTCTTTATCCTCATCTTCTCCGTCATGATCTTCATCATGATAGTGGCTTCCTGAAATGAGCTCAATATTTTTTGACGTTTCAACCACCAGAAGACTTTTATTATTTATAGAACCAAGCACCTTTTCCACCCATGGCTCCATACCTGCCCCATTATACACAAAAACATCGGCCTTTCCAATCTCTAGAATATCCTTCGGTGACGGTTCCCAATGATGGGGCTCCGTCCCTGCCGGCATAATATTGGTAAGGTTAATCCTGTCGCCGCCAATTTTCTTTGCAAAATCATACATGGTATAGAAACTGGCATACACATTGATTTTGTCATTGTCCCCACGGGTTTTTACATTTGAACTGTCAAAGCAGCCTGTAATAAGAAATGCCAGACATAAAATCATCAAAGCAACCCATTTTATCCTTCTTCTCATAAAAAAAGCGTCCTCCCGCATTAGTCTTGTCATAGCCGATTTGCTTACAGTTAATTATATCCATACAAACTATATTTTAAGCATATTATTTCAAATGCAAATCATTTGCATTTAATATGATTATATATCGGGTGCTTTAGCCCAGTCAAGCACTTCTATTTGAACTATTCTTTTTTGCATTTGGGACAGATTCCGTAGATTTCAAGCTTATGACCGGTTATGTCAAAATCATTTCGCATACCGATATCCTTTTCCATCTTTTCCAAAGGACAAAAATCTATCGGCACCGATTTATGACAATTTGTACACACCAGATGATGGCGATGACCGTCCACTGTAAGCTCATACCTTGCTTTGCCGTCTCCCATGACAATTTTGTTTACAAGAGACTTGCTTTCCATAAGGTCAAGGGTTCTGTAAACAGTAGACAGGTTGACAGACGAGCCCTGTTTTTTTACAGCAAAAAATATATCTTCAGCAGAAAGGGGATTCTCTGCGCTTTGAAGAATCTCAACAACTGCTTTTCTTGATTTTGTGTTTTTGCATCCTATTTTAGCCAATATATCATCCGTTGTTTTTCCCATAAAATATTCATCCTTAACACAAAATAATATACTTATTATCTATTCTACTTCATACCAAGCATTACTTCAACAAAGAATATTATAACCCCGCATGATATTGCATATGCCATCCTAAAAACCGCTTTGCTCCCCTTGTCCTCAAAATTCGTATACGGTTGTATATTGAATGTAAGAAATACATTTTTCAAGTAATTAAATATATTAAACAACCTTTCTTTCCCGTTGCGATTGACAATAACAATGATTAAGGCAATTACGCCTCCTGCCAGAAAGGAATAGGCCATTATCCAAAGGGCCGCTTTAAAGCCCAAAACAGCTCCAATTGCACTAAAGAGCTTAATATCTCCAGCCCCCAGCATCCTTAAGGCATATAATACAAATAACAATAAAAAGGGAACAGCAATACCAAGTAAAGATTTAATAAGTCCCGATATTCCTTCCAAAATCAGATTGGTTGCAAGCCCGATGAGCATAAAAGAAAAAGTTAGTCTGTTTTTTATCTTGTAGTGACGAATGTCACTTATCAGAGCAGCCAGTACAAGAACTGCCATTTCAATCCATCTTATTACTATTGTACCTCACCACCCAATAAAATTACCCGTTATCCTGTTAATTATTCCTTTAATACTTAGTATACTGTCACTGTAATCTCTATATAAATGCTGACATACCGCAACAGCCGAAATATTGTCCGCAGCACCTCTGAGTTTCACTTTCTCCAGAAGACTTCCTAGGGTCTTTTGAATGTCAGCATCTTCTTTTTGGCAAGAAGACAAGGAATTATATATTTCATCTTCATCAAGATAGTTGTGAAATCCGTCACTGCAAACTAAAAAACCGTCATCGGACGCAATATCACCAAAGGCATCAAATATCTTCACATCTTCCACAACCCCAAGGCACCTGGTAAGTATGTTCCTCTTCGGATGATTTTTTGCTTCCTCTTCCTTCATTTTTCTTTCTCTTACCTGCTGGGCAACCCATGAATGGTCTTCTGTAAGCTTGGTTATGGAACTGTTAATTCTATATATTCTGCTGTCTCCCACATGCTTTATAATGTATTTGTCTTGATAGATAAAAAGCATGGTCAGAGTAGAACCAACCTTGGCATTGATTGACAATCCAAAAGAAATAATTTTTTGGTTTATATCCCGTATAAGCCTGTCAAGCTCATAGCTTAAAGCGGTCAAAACATCCTGTTCATCCAGTTGAAAAATGTTGGGCAGCTGCTGCTCCCACCACAAGCTGAATTCATTTACAATAATACTGCTTGCCACATCTCCCGCAGCAAGTCCTCCCATTCCGTCGGCCACCAAGAAAAGACCAAACTCCCGTTTTTTTCATCTCCAACTTTTACAAGAATATTATCCTCATTGGTCTTCTTAACGTTTCCTATGTCAGTTAGAGCTCCAATTGCAAAGCTTCTTTTTAGCATAATTCCCCCGTATCGTTCCTCTTTATACAGTTTGACACACCTTTTATAGGGGCCATACATTACCTTGTTCTACTATTTTATTTTAACAATAATATATGTGGTTTGGCAATATTGGTAATAAATATTAAAAGCTCGGAACATCGAGTCCCTTCGCTTTTGCCTCTTTCATTTCATTCCAAGAGGCCAAATAAAAGCTGCTGCAAAATAATACCTTCGCAGCAGCTTTACAATTTTCATTCAATATCAAATCAAGCTATTTTTGAACCGGAAATTCTTTAATAATTTTCAATATGTACCTGTTGAGAATAGTCAAATCCGTGGAGTTTACCTTTCCGTCGCCGTTTAAATCCGCTGCCACCATAAACTTTGCCTGCTTTTCGGGATCTGATATTACTATACTCTTTACCACATATCTCTTTAAGTAGGTATAATCCGTAGAAGTTACTTTTCCGTCCAAGTTCACATCCCCGAGCATTACTTCAGGTGCAGATGTTGGAGACGGAGTAGGCTTGATAGTTGCAGTCGGTGTCGGTTCAGGCTCCGAGCCTCCGGGCGGCACTTTACCCCAAACTCTCACATTACCGTCATAAAGCGGTATGTATTCAGTCTTTTTGCTTGTAAAGCCCTGCTCGATTCCCTGGAAGGAGAAGTCGTTGGTATTATCCCAGTTGCCCTCTCCATACGGTGCTGTAATTGTGAAATATACATCCCTCTTATAATCGTTTATTCCTCCGGGGAATATATTTATACCGGTAAAGTCTATGTTTACATAGTAAATATGATTATCGGGATCCCATGGAAGAAGCTGTGAAACCTTAGCTCCGCCATTGGTAGTCGAGCCCACGGTAATTTGATCTAGAGTAATGCCCTTCTCAACTGATTCGGAAATATCAACAAAATACTTGGCAGACAACTTGTCGGAGCCTCTTGCCGGCCAACCTGACTTGTTGATTATTGAAGTCTTGATATTTACAAAACCGGGTCCTGCAGCATTTACCGCAGCTTCAACATAAAATTCTTCTCCCGGTGTTTCAAATGCAACAAAATTCGGAATCGGTTCTCCGCCATACTTTTCATACATTTTTGCAAGAGCGCCTACAAAACCTGCATTATAGTCATTGGCTACCTCATTGCACTGAAAATCATCCAGTCTGTCCACATATTCATCTCCACTGCTTGGTCCGCCAACCAATGCACCCACCAGAATATGTCTGCATTCATCCGGTTCAGTCATCAATGCACTCCATGAGCTATGTGCTGTCCTGTGATGAGGATTCCTCGGCGGATTTTTTCCAAAGCCCACCACAAAGCTTCTTCCTGTACTTCCCAATGCATAATCCACCTGTTTTTTGGCAAATTCCTTGTATATAGCAGCCTTTGCCGGGTCACTTCCGGACCAGTCTGCATACACACTGGCGAGGAACGCCTCAGTAGTTGCATACCTCAGTGAACCCCACCTGTCAAGATATGCAAGACCTTTCGGAGTATATTGAATTTTGCTTCCGTTAAAGCCTACAGTCCAATAGTCAAGGTGGTTTTCAATACATTGCTTGTAGTAAGAATTGCCTGTAATTCTTGCCAATAAAAGCAATGAACCGTACAACTTGTTATCCCAGCAATGAGCCCAGGAATAAGTTATAAATGTTGTACCTCTTTCTCTTTCCCAATGAGGTTCGTAAGATTCTGCTTTCTGAATATAAGCCTCATCGCCTGTTGCCAGATACAGCCATATACTTGCCCAAGTGAGTTCGTCATAAAAACCGCTGTGGGATGAGTAGTATCCTTCTGCCGCCTTATATCCTTTATCACTTCTTGTAGTATCGGCAAAATCAAAGAGCTCTTTCGCATGCTTTAAAAGTGTGGCTGCATATTGGGGATCAGTGGGCTTGAAAACTATTGATGATGCAGCCATAGCTGCTGCTGTCTCAGCAACAACAGTTGAACCCGGATTTGACAAATCCACTTTGAAGGACGGTCTTTGCATCTGCATTACTTCGGCAGGTCCCCACCAGGAATGGTCTATTGCACCGTCTCCCACCTGATAATAATACACATTCGGACTTGGATGGCATTTAATAAAGTAGTCGGTAGCCCATTTAATATTGTCCAGTATGTAAGGAAGCTGGCCGCTCTTCACATATGCATCCCTAGACTCATAAACGCTCCACGCCAGCATGGTAACAGCATAGGCCATCGGAAGGTTGAACTTTACATGGTCACCGGCATCATACCAACCGCCAGTAAGGTCTAAGCCATTGTCTGCGCCGTCATTAAGAGCTGAGTCTCCACGCCAGTTGTTTCTCGTGTTTTCGGGAAGTTTTCCCGAACGCTGGAACTCATAAAACATAATTGCTTTTTGTAGTGCTTCACCGTAATTGAAATCCGCTGCAAAGGTAATCATACCCTGCGGAATTGCTACGGCAAGCAGCACCGCAAATGTCAGTAAAAATGCGATAATTTTCTTCAATTAAATCTCCCCCTTGTTTTATTTAAATATTTAAAATTTAATTTTTATTTTGAGTAGGTATTGGAAAGACAGATGCTAAAACGGTATTACTTCGATAAATATATTGATTTGCACTAAATTGAAAAATACATCTTATATTTCTATTTTATCATTCACACGTTAGAATTTCAAAGCATATATGCGAATATTTGCTTAATTTACTTCATTATCACCCAAAAACTATATTGCCAAACGATGCCCGTTCGCTTTCAGCCACTTGCGGCTCAAGTCAAAGTCAGGAATTATGGATTTTACAAGATTCCAGTAATTCTTTGAATGGTTCATTTCTTTCATATGACAGAGCTCATGCACAATAACATAATCTACAACTTCCATCGGAGCCATAATCAGTCTCCAATTAAGACTGATATTTCCCTTGATGCTGCAGCTTCCCCACCGTGTCTTTTGATCTCTGACGGTAACCTTCCGGGGACAGACACCTATTTGAGGTGCAAAAAAATCTATCCGTTCCTTTGAAATTTCAATAAATTTATTAACATAAAACTTTTTCAAAACACTTCTTACGCATTCGGCTTCATTACTAGAAATCTTTCTCTCATCTATCGCAACAACAATATGACTTCCCTCAAAAGTAACCCTTTCAGGCAGCACACCTTTCACAATCTTTAAAGTGTATTCCTTTCCAAGATATAAAAAAGTGTCTCCGTCCACAAACTTTTTGTCAATACAAGATTCTTTATATAGTTTTTTTAGCTCCTCCTGCTTTTTTACAATCCATGACATCTTTTTCAACATTATATCTTTTAGTTGCTTGTCTGAAATATTCAAAGGAGCAGACACCTTCACCTCACCATTTTCAGTCACCCTTATCCCCACAGTCTTCCTACGGCTTCGGGTAAGAGTATATGAAACACGGTTTATTCCATCGGATATACTTTGACTTTTCTCCATAATTCTCCCTCTTGTTCATTAACAATATCCGGTTAATACACCGGTATCAATCCCGGGCTTTCTCCTGTTATGCATTTTCCACCTTCTGCAGTCACTATAAAAGTATTTTCAATTCCCACCATTCCAATGTTTTCAATACCTTTCTTCGGCTCTAAAGCCAGTACCATGCCCTCCTTCAGCGGTTCATTAAAGCCCTCGGCAATAACAGGCATTTCATCCACCTGCAATCCGATTCCGTGACCTAAAAACTTTACCTTTCGCCTTCCAAAACCCATGAAGTTTTCTTGAAACTTTGCATCAAGACTGTCCATTATATCCTTGTAAATACACGCAGGTATTGCACCGGGCTTTAGCATTGATGCAATTTTATTCTGAATGTCGACACACTTTTTATGCTCCTCAACAGCCTCTTCGGTAAGCGGAGAGCCAAACATATATGTCATGGTCTTGTCGGTATGATAACCATCGACCCCACAGCCCATATCAATAAATACCAGATCACCCTTTTTGAGCTTGCGTTCACGGCTTCCCAAAAGCGGTGCCGCAGGGCTAAGTCCGTAGCATCCTCCCGGGCCGTTGAAGTATGTCGGATAAATGGAGCTTTCTCCAAAACAGATATGCCCTATGACCATTTCGGTATCAAGCATTGAAAAACGGGATATCCCTTGGTGCCCTTCCTCAACCATTACTGAAAAAAGCCTTGTTGCAAGCTCAGCCTCACTCATTCCTTCTTCAAGAATTTCCGGTACCCGTTCCTCCAGCACTATCCTGTGGACTTCTCCGGCTCTCTTGATCATTTCCAATTCATAATTACTTTTTACCGATCTTAATTTAGCAATTATCATATCCAAAGGCTTAAAGTTCTTAAAGGGAAAATATTTTTGAAACCTCTGAAACATCGCAAGGGGAACAAACTCTGTTTCAAGATAAATTGCATCCGGCAAATTTTTGTAACAGCCCACTGCATCCCTATAGCTGTTCATAGGCCTAATTAAAGGAAACAGCGATTCGTCCTCCGCTCTTTCAAAACTTCTGCGAACCCACAATACCGCTTCATCATCCCGGGGAATTAAAAGCATACCCTCCTGCATTGTTCCAGTAAAATAATACATATTAATTTTACTGAATATCACTGCCATTTCCCATTCGGGATTATATTGACTCATCATCGTACGGAACCGTTCCATACGCATATTAAGCTCTTGTAAAGGTACCTGCTTTATCATAAACAACCCCCAATTCAAGCTAATAATAAGTATTTTCTTGACAATAAAATTCATAAGGATTATATCACAACAACTATAATATATGCTATATTTGACGATTCAAAAGATAAAAAAAATCCAGCCTTTTTCAAGACTGGACTTTAAGTTGCCGGAAAAATTCGAAAAATAAGGCGTATTTAATATCCATCGCACTAAATGCTTCTATAAATTTTCGTTTCTCAGGGCATCAATGGGATTATCCTTCTTTATTTTGCTCATGGAATACAGCATTGTTGAAAACACCACTATAAATACACTTCCAACAGTAATCACGATACTGTACCACGGAATAAAGAATTTTGTTTCCCATCCCTCGATAATACTTCGATAAATAAGGTAAGTTACGCCGATGGATACGGGAATACCGTACATGAGCCCTTTTATTCCATACAGAAGGCACTCATAATTCATCATCTTGTTAAATCCCTTTTCTGTCATGCCAATGGACTTTAACATTGCAAACTCGCGGCGGCGAAGCGAAAAATTCGTCGAAATGGTGTTAAACACATTGGCCAGGGCTATCAGGGATATTAAAACGATAAATCCGTAGGAAAAGACATTGACGACAGTAACCAATGCCCGGCTTGACTCTTTTACTTCTGCATAATCAAACAAGTTGACTGTCGGAAGTTTTTTCTCATCCAAAACACGGTATATTCTGTCAAAAACCGCCCTATGGTCTTTTGCCTTAAAATACATCACAACATCTACATCACTTTTTTCTTCTCCTGATACTTCGGAAATTGCGCTAAAGGGATATATTAAAGTCAAAATATTGGATGAATTACGGTATACCCCCAGGGGTGTATTGTCGGTAACAGCAATGATATTAAGCTTTTCGCCATTTACAGCCTCTCTGTCTTCCAACTTTTCTATCCTAATATCCTCTGCTTTTTTGTCAAACACATTGAAAGTATAAAATTTCCCTTCAGCATAAATTTTTACAAAGTCCACCAAAACAGCTCCCGGCATATCGGGATTACTATTCGTTTCACTGACAATGGAATTTTGCTTAAGGTACTCTTCATATGTTGCGTCGTCAATAAAGGATATCACGATAGGAATAACGTAATATCCCGAGTCCATGTCTATATGGTTTTCTCCGAATATTTTGTTGCAAAAATCCACATACTCCCTGTTTAATGATTCAGTTGATATTCGTGCATATTCATTAACGCCGTAATTTGTATATCCATAGCTGCTATCAATAACACCACTTACTTTCGCAAGTTCCTCGTACAATTCATCCAAAGAGTATTTTTCTCTCATGTCCGTTGTAAAGGTATATATTATATCATATCCGGAATCGTCAACAACCGAATGGGAAGCTTCGGTAAGATATGCACAGAAGCTGCTTGCCGATATAAACAGCACAACACTCATAAAAAGCGAAACCACTGTGGTACGGTACTTTTTCCTGTTGCGTTTGAAATTCTTGCTTGCAATCATACCTTCAAATCCAAAGAGCTTATAGGTAAGCTTTGAGGTTTTGACCTTTTTGGCTTTAATTTTAATGTCGTTTGTCTGCCTGATGGCATCAATGGGCGATATTTTTAACGCGCGTCTTGCAGGAAGATATGCGGAAATCAACACAGTAACAAAGCCAACCACCACAGCAACAACAACAGCTGCCAATGACACATCAAGGTCAAGCACAACACCGTAACCCACGTTTAAAAAAGACACAAACAAATCTTCTGTCAACTTTAGCGTTATCCCTATTCCCAAAACTCCAGCCAACAGTCCGAATGGTATACCTATAAGACTTAAGAAGCAAGCCTCAAACAATACACTTTTAAGCATCTGACGCCTGGTTGCACCGATAGATGCCAAAAGCCCAAACTGCTTGGTACGTTCACTTACTGATATGGAAAAAGCATTGTATATAAGAAGAATGGAACCGAACATTATAAGAGCAATTAATATCCCTGCAAGCCCGTATAGCACTGACCTAAAGGATCCGTTATTTATAACTCCGCTAAACTCTAAAAGATCATCGTTGATTCTTCGCGCATGGCCTTGAAATCTCTCATCCAGAAAGCCTGTAATATTTCCCATTTTCTTTAATTTTATATAGGCATCATAATCATAATCACCAACACCCGAGCCACTTTCTATTGTCAAAGCAGTATATCCTGGTGCAATATAGGGCTCAAATCCCGGGCGCTCATAAAAACCTACTACAGTGAAAGTACGCTGCTCCCTGATTATTAATTCTTCTGTATCACCGCCGTCTTTCTCGTGCAAAAAGGCATTGTTCTGGTTGAGCTTAAAACCGTCGGAAATCCTGTCTCCAATAGAAAGGACCAGAGTATCTCCAATTTTAAATTTCACTCCGCCGTTGGTTTCCACATGCTTCGGCAGGATAATCTCTGACCCGCTCTCCGGCATTCTTCCTTCTGTCAAATAAACAGGCATTGACTCCTTAAATCCTCTTCCCATCGCTCCCACAAGCAAATATGGCTTATATTCGTTCTGAGAGCCCTCCAGCATTGCATACCCAATTTTTTGGAGCCATACTAACGATTTGACTTCTTTATCTTCCAGCAAGTCATTAATCTGTTCTCTACTCACATCAAATACTGCGCCATGCCAGTCTCCATCCTGCGCAATAACCATATCCACCAAAAAGTCCTGAAGGCTTGATATACAGCTGGTAACAGCCGTAATCATTGATGCGGACAGAATAATTCCAATGATTGTGACAAGGGTTCTTACTTTATTTTTGCCAAGTATTTTTAGCGTCAGCTTGTAAAAAATGTTCATTTACGTATCACCTCATCACGAATAATCTTTCCGTCCTCAATGGCAATAATCCGGTTTGCCTGCAATGCAATATTTTCATCATGGGTTATGACAATCAAGGTTTGATTGTATTTTTTATTGGAGAGCTTTAAAAGTTCCACAATTTCCTGGCTGTTTTTCGAATCTAAGTTTCCTGTAGGTTCGTCCGCAAGCACCACCGAAGGAGCATTTATCAATGCCCTGCCAATGGATACACGCTGCTGCTGTCCTCCGGACAGCTGATTGGGCAAATGATTCTCCCTTCCCTTTAGATTCAAGGTACTAATCAGTTCTTCCAACCGCTCGTTGTTCACTTTCCTTCCGTCCATAAGTACCGGAAGTGTAATATTCTCTACTACGTTTAGCACAGGAATAAGGTTATAAAACTGATATATAAGCCCTACCTGCCGGCGGCGGAAAATTGCAAGCTGCTCGTCATTTTGAGCATAAACATCCTTGCCGTCCATAAAAACTTTGCCGCTCGTAGGCTTGTCCACCCCGCCCAAAATGTGCAAAAGTGTTGACTTGCCCGAACCGGACGGTCCGATAATTGCAATAAATTCTCCCTTTTCAACCGAGAATGTGACACCGTCCAAAGCCCTGACCATGTTTTCTCCGGTGCCATAGGTTTTTGTCAAATTTTCAACCCTCAATATTTCCATAGCTCCATCAATCTCCTAAAAATTTAGTTTATGCTTTAATTATAGGCTGTCAATGTGACAGGAAGGTGACTTCAAAATAACAAAAACGTCACTTAAAACAAAAAAGCATCACACAACTCCCTTATAAAACCTCACCGTAAATCTTGCACCGCCGTCACGGCTGTTTTGTGCCTTAATTATACCGTTTTGACTTGTTATTATCATTCGGGCCAAGGCAAGTCCTATACCAATACTCTGTTTACTGGAATTCTTTCCTTTATAAAATCTTTCAAAAAGATGCGGCAAATCTTCCTTGTCTATACCAGGTCCATTGTCCGTAATTTCAATTTCGGTATAAACAGCATTTTCACACGCTTTTACCACTATCCTCCCGCCGTCAGGAGTATGTTCCATACAGTTTTTCAAAATGTTCCCTATAGCTTCAACGGACCATGACAAATCCCCAATAAAGGTTTCGCCACCCTCCATCAAAATATCAATCTGCTGCCCTCTAAGCTCCATAGGTATGGCTATCGGCTCTATGGCGCGCTTTACAAGCTCTGACACCGACACCTTTTTTTGCTGAAAGCTGACCACTCCCGCATCAATTCTGGACATTTTAAGAAGTGCCGTAATGAGCCAATCTATCCTCACAAGCATCAGCTCCAGTTCCTTGGCTATTTCTATCCTTCGTTCATCGGAAAGCTTTGGCTTTGACAGCAGCGAAACCAGTATATTGATTGACGTAAGCGGTGTCCTGATTTGATGTGAAATATCGGCAATGGAATCGGCAAGAAAAGCTTTATCCTTTTTTAAAGCTTCAGCCTGTTCACGAAGCCTTATGGTGAGCTTTGATATTTCGCTTTCCAAAATTGCAAGCTCTCCTTCCGAAAACTTGCTGAAGTTTATGGACTCCGCCCCATGAAGAACCCTGTCAATCTCATGGGTAAAATGCGCAATTTTCAGGTATCTTTGATATGTCAAAATAAAATGGGTCAAAGTAAACACTATACAAAGACCCAAAGCAAAAAAACCCAAACTTTTATCAAATAAAAAACTTACGCCTGTTGACAGCACCGATAAACCAATAAAAATCAGAAGGCCTTTTTTAATTTCAGGATTTCTTAGAAAATGCACTCTAATCACCAACCTTATATCCCAGTCCCCGAACAGTCTTTATAAAGGTTGGATTTTGCGGATCATCTTCTATTTTTTCCCTCAAACGCTTTATATATACCGTCAGGGTATTATCGTTCACATATTCACCGGCAATATTCCAGATTTCTTCCAGAAGTCTGTTTCTGGACAGAACAGCCCCCTTATTATTTAAAAAAACAAGAAGGAGGCGATACTCAAGGGCAGAAAGGAAAATTTCCGATCCGTTTTTGGTTACAATCCCCCGGACTGTGTCAACACGAACATTATCAAGCTCTATTACATTACCTGTTTTGCCCCTCAATCTTAAGGCTTTTCGGATTCGGGACAAAAGCTCCCTTGGGCGAAAAGGCTTTACAATATAATCATCGGCCCCTATGTCCAGGCCGGTAACAATGCTGTACTCATCATCCGAAGCCGATAAAAAGATAACGGGAATATCGTCGTTTTCCCGTGCTGCAGCACATACTGCAAAGCCATTGCCATCCTCTAGGGATATGTCCACAAGAATCAGATCATATTTGTTTGCACCCATCTTGCAAATTGCCTCATTCTGTCCGCCGGCAGAATCAATATCAAAGCCTTCATCGCGCAAGTATTCGGTTAAATTGCTTACAATGTTTTTATCATCTTCAACAATCAATATCTTTGTCATGTCTTCACCCTTAAAAGTCAAGGACCTTAGCCGGCAGCCAAAGTCCTTGAATATCCTACTTGTTTTTTGTCCGATACTGTCCTATTTATACGGAAGCTTATTTATGCTACGCAAAATATATCTTCTGAGAATTGTTAAATCTGTTGAGTTTACATTTCCGCTTAAGTTTACATCTGCCGCTTGCTCGTTAATGTCTTTAACCGAGCCTATCAAATATCTCCTTAACAATGCCACATCACTTGAGTTAACTTTTCCGTCACTGTTCACGTCTCCATACACTATATCATCCGTCGGTGTCGGAGATGACGCTGTTGGAGTAGTTGTGACAGGAGGATTTGAAGTAGGTTTTATTGTCGGATTGTCCGAAAGCTGGCTAATTGAAATACCGTTTTTGCCAAGAGGAATCTTGTGGTCCAAACCTATAAACTTACCGTCATCGGTTTTCCACAAAACAGGATACAAGTAATTGTCATACTTGTTGTCATTCCACTTAAGGTCTCTTCCACCCGGGAACGGTGTTCCTTCATCACGGGTAAAGAGTCCGCCGGTGTCTGCCGAGTCAATGTTTATGCACCAGAAGGTATGATGCAATTTGAATTTGTTCTCCAATATATAATCCCTAATGGACCTCAGATACTTTAAGTTGAGGTCAAGAAGTTTATCGCCGCCTTCGGTCAGACCTCCCCATTCGCCAAGCAATAATGGAGATATTCCATCTTCCATTATAAATGCCCAGTTGTCTCTCCAGCATTCTTCATACAGAATTCTTTTTGCCTCTTTATCATCGGCGGTAACAAAAGGACCTTTAAACCATTCCTGCTCATAAACCAACGGACCGTAATCATGAGGCGAGTAAACAAGCTGGGACTGGTATTTTCCAAGATTAATCGGATAATCCTTTACACCTCTTAAATTACCGCCCCACCAGTTGCCGTAGTAGTCATTTTTTCCTGTCCAAGGGCTTGTGTCGAAGGCTTCATCATCCCATATACCGTCTTTGGGATACATCTCCACACCTTCAACAAATATCAATACATTCGGATGTACATCCAAAATTGCCAAGGCAGTTTCCTGAGCTACTCTTTTCCAGTTGTTCGGATGATTCGAATCATCCCATATGGCACTTTCGGACTTCATTTTCATAGTACCGGTATTGGTATGGGGCTCATTTTTAAGGTCAAAGCCTATTATCGTATCATCATTTTTGTAACGCTCAGCCACCCATACCCAGGCTTTTTTGAATATTTCCTCCGTTATAGTACCCTTGTACCAAAGAGGATAATTATGTCCCTGGTTGTCCGTCTCAGCACTGTGAACATCAAGTATAACTTTGATTCCGACTCTTTTGAAGTTTTCCAGCATAAAATTAAACAATTCATAGCTGTTTAAACCCGCCAATGCAGGATTGTTGTAGCTTGTATCGGTTGAAGGCGGATATATGCCCTGACTCCATGCATAGAGCAAATCTGTTGCAATCGGCATTCTAACTACATTTATACCCTTATCCGCAACCATCTCAATATCTGCAATAATATCACTATGGTATGAATCCAAAAGCATTCTCTCTCTACAATTAAATCCAAACCAGTTGGCTCCAGTTATCCAAACTTTATTGCCGTACTTGTCAACTATATTTGTGCCCTCTACATGCAACCAGTCGTCATCCGGTTCCGCCAAATCAACGTATGACACTTCTGCAGATGACTTAACGCCGGGCACCATTAATAATGTTGATATCATTATTAATGCAATTGATAACACAACAAATCTTTTCATTACCTTTTCCTCCTACAATAAAACTGATAAATTTAAAATAAAAATGATAAATTTAAATTAAGATATTGAGCCAGTATCTTTTCAATAAAGAAATAAAACCGGTCACCTCCTTAATAAATCTTCGCTTTTCTTTCATTTTCTCACTCATTCTTAGATT
>NZ_DAORXT010000011.1:0-48450 GCF_035371925.1 Acetivibrio sp.
AATCTAACTTAGAAAAGCTGAAAAATTGTCTTGACAATGGGGGGCATTATAATTATTATGTTTATAAAATAAATAGATAAATAAATGTTATTTATCATAGCATGCTATTTTTGCTTTGGCCACCAACGCTCCCTAGTTAATAAATGAAGGAAAGGGGGACAGAAAAACGGGGGACAAAAAATGATTTAATATTTTCTTTTACACCAGGTAATCATAAATGCCTGTGTAGAAGATAAGTTTGGGAGCAAGGGTTTAATACATATTAAGTTGGCATGTTATGGTTTAGGGCATTTTATGTGCCTATAGAGATAATAATTTTATTGGGAGGTTTTTTTGGTATGAAGAAAGGTATAAGCATTATACTGGTTATTGCTATATTGATGGCAATGACCTCATCCTTTGCTGTGTCTGCATACCCAACAGCTACTTTGTCGGCAGCCAGCATGGGAAGTATATCATTGGAGTTTGACAAAACTACTGCAAAAGTAGGCGACATAATTAAAGCTTATGTCAAAATTAACGATATTAACAATTTTGCCGGATTTCAGGTAAACATCAAATATGATCCTACAGTATTACAAGCAGTAAACCCGGATACAAAAGCTCCTATGGGAGAATACACAATGCCAAAAGACGGAAATGTATTGGTAAATCCCGAATACGGTGCTATATCCGGTGTGTTGAACAAAGTCGAAGAAGGTATTATAAATTTCGGAAAAGCATATACATATATTAAAGAATACAAGCTTGGCAATTCACCGGAAAAGACAGGTGTCTTGGCTGAAATAGGCTTTAAAGTACTCAAAGAGCAGCCTACAACCGTTAAATTCGAAAATTCACCTTCAATGCCAAACAGTATTTCTGGTACAATGCTGTTTGACTGGGATACCAACATTATTTCGGATTATACTGTTGTTCAGTCTCCGATTATCAATTCTTCTACAGTAATCCCTTCGCCAACAGTTGCGCCATCTAAAGGAAGTGTAAAAATGGAGCTCAGCAAAAATGCTGCTTTTGTTGGGGATATAATTATTGCCGAAATAAAGGTGGATAATTTTGACAGTATCGCAGGATGCCAGTTTAATATAAAATATGATCCTAAAGTATTGCAGCCTATAGACCTTGATACTAATACTCCATACGGAAAATCTACAATGCCGAAGGAAGGAACAATACTTGCAAATGCTGATTACGGTGTTATTTCAGCGGTAACAAACGATGTAGAAGAAGGTATATTGAATTTCGGAAAATGCTATACATATCTTGATATATACAGAGCTTCCGGAGCAGCTGAAAAGAGCGGTACAATTGCCCAAATTGCATTTAAGGCTCTTAAAGCCACTTCTTCAACATATATTGAATTTGCCGACACACTTTTGATGCCCGGAAGTATCAGCGGTACAATGATTTTTGATTGGAACACAAAAAATGTATTGGGATACAGGGTAATTCAGGCCGGTGCCGTCAGTATTTCCGAACAGACGGTAAAGCCTTCGCCGACGGTTACACAGACTGCTTCACCAAAACCAACACCAACACAAACACCTGTGCCTTCAACTACACCGGATTCCAATGCTTCAATACGAATTGAGTTGGATAAGTATACGGTTAAGGTTGGAGATATTGTAAAGGCGTTTGTAAAAGTTGACGGTTTTGACAGCTTGGGCGGTTTCCAGTTAAACATTAAATTCAATCCTGATTTATTGCAAGCTGTAAACCCCGACACAGGAGAACCTATAAAAATTAATACTGTGCCGAAAAGCGGCGATTTGATTTCAAATAACAAATACGGAATAATTTCTGTTGCAGTTAACGAACCTTCACAAGGTATATTAAACTTTGCAAAAACTTATTCAAATATTAATGAATATAAAAACAGCGGTAGACCTGAAGTGTCAGGTACGCTTGCGGTAATTGGGTTTAAGGCTCTCAAAGAAGGCGACGCTAGCATAAGATTTGAAGATTCGATATCCATGCCAACCAGTCTGAGTGGTTCAATACTTTTAGACTGGGATCTTGTCAGAATATCCGATTATAAAGTTGTACAACCTGAAAATCTTAAGATAACTGGTTCGACAGTACCTTCACAGTCGCCTACACCATCGGCAACACCTGTCACTCCTAAGCCAACAGCTACTGAGACCGAAAAGCCTGTTTCCGATGGGCAAATAGAGCTTAAACTGGACAAAGACCAGGCAAAAGTCGGCGATATCATCAAGGCTGCAGTTAATATTAGCGATATCAATAATTTTGCAGGTTTTCAGGTAAATATAAAATATGACCCTTCAGTTCTTCAAGCAGTAAATCCTGTTACCGGAGAACCGATGACAGACAAGACAATGCCTGCTGACGGAAATGTTCTTGTAAACACTGAATATGGTGTTATATCTGCAGTGGCAAATGAAACTTCTAAGGGAATATTAAACTTTGGAAAGGCTTATACTTATCTCAATGCATATAAGCTTTCAAACAATCCGGAAAAGACCGGAACAATAGCTGTAATTGGTTTTAAGGTTCTTAAAGAACAGGATACATATATTGCTTTTGAAAATTCCGTTACAATGCCATCCAGTATTTCGGGAACATACTTGTTTGACTGGAATGCAAACATGATATCGGGTTACAAAGTTGTAAATCCTGGTGTGATAAAAATATCCAAATCCGATGTACCGACACCTTCGTCAACTCCTTCCGTGACACCGACACCGACCGGTCCGGTATCAACGGACAGCTACATAAAATTGGAGCTTGACAAGAACAATGCAGCGGTGGGAGATATAATAAAGGCAACAGTAAAAGTAAATAATATCAAGAATTTGGCCGGTTACCAGATAAACATCAAGTATGACCCCAACGTATTGCAGCCGGTTAACCCAAATACCGGAGCAGCCTACACAGCAAGAACTCTTCTTGCAGACGGTCAGTTGCTTGTAAACAGTCAATATGGTGTAACTTCAATAGCTGTACATGACTTGGCAAACGGTGCATTGAATTTTTCACAGATATACACATTTATGGATGAGTACAAAAAGACTGGTAAGGCAGAAGAAACGGGAGTTTTAGGTGTAATCGGCTTTAAGGTGTTGAAAAACGAAAAAACAACTATTGGCTTTGCAGATTCAATTTCAATGCCGGGAAGCATTTCGGGAACATATTTGTTAGACTGGAATGCCAGCAAGAAGTCCGACTACAAGGTTATTCAGCCGGAACCTATCAATGCCGGCGCCGTATCAACCGGCAGCTATGTAAAGCTGGAGTTTAACAAAAGCAATGCAGAAGTGGGAGAAATAATAAACGCAACAGTGAAAGTAAATAGTATTAAAGAGCTTGCCGGCTATCAAATATGTATCAAATATGATCCTAATGTTTTACAGCCGGTAAACCCAACTACAGGAGCGGCATATTCCGCAAGAACTTCTCTTGCAAACGGCGAGCTTATATTAAACTCCAGATATGGTTCGACATCAGTGGCATCACATAATCTGTCCAATGGTATACTGAATTTTGCTCGTACCTATTTATATATGAACGAGTACAAAAATAGCGGTAAGCCCGAAGAAACCGGAGTTTTGGGTGTAATTGGATTCAAGGTATTGAAAAAGGAGAAGACATATATCAGTTTTTATAAAGATGAAAACTTAATGCCGGCAAGTGTTTCGGGAACATACTTCGTAGACTGGAACAGCAGTAAGAAAACAGACTACGAAGTTATTCAGCCCGGACCTATCAACAGCGGTATTTAGTAAAAAAAACATATCTGATGGCAATAAAGCCTTGAGGCATCAACCAAACTTATATTAAAAAGCAAACGGAATACTGCAGGCGGTAAGATACTGCCTGCAGTTTTTCATGAAACAAAAAAACGAAAAAGCATAATTGAATTTATTTATCAAATATGTTATAAATTTAATCAAGTATGTTTTGTCCAATTACCTTAAAAGGAATTTCATAATAATGGAGGAAGGTATTAATGTTTAAATCATCTTTAATAAAGATAGGCATTATCGGTTGTGTTTTGATGATGCTGCTTCTATCTAGCTGCAATACAACGGAAAAAGGAAAGGATACTGCTCAGCCCAGCGCCTCTGTAGAGACAACTCATGGAACTTTAGCAAGCAAAGAGCCTGTCGGTTCGAAAGCACCGGATGTTTCGGATGGTGAACAAACTGCAAATCCCAATCAATTTTCAGATAATAATAATTCAGACGGTAATGAGATATCAAATCAGACATCGGAGCCTGCAAATGATGAGGAATTAACTGAAAAACCCGACAATTCGAATTTTCAAATTATATTGGACAAAAATATTGCCAAAGAAGGCGAGATAATCACTGCAAAGATTGTATTGAACAATATAGCAAACGTTGCGGGTTATCAGGTAAATATAAAGTATGACCCAAACGTATTGCAGGCAGTAAATCTTGATACGGGAAAACCGCTTGAAAATAAACAGATGCCGAATGGCGGAGATGTTTTGGTTAACCCGGAGTATAATTCACTCCCGCTGGTTGCAAATGATGTGGAAAATGGGGTAATTAATTTCGGTAGAGCATATGTATATGTAGATAAATATAAAGAAGGCAACAAACCGGAAAATGGTGGTGTGCTTGCTCTAATAGGTTTTAAGGTATTGAAAGAGGAGAGTACAACTATTGCCTTTGCGGATAGTCCCACAATGCCCAATGCAGTATTAGGAACATATGTATATGATTGGAACTTTAAGGTATTGAGCAACTATTCTGTGAGCAAAGGGGTAAAAATCAATTAGAACCGGGCTTTTGAAAAATTGTGAAGACGTAATAACATATTTACAACATGACAAATTTTTAACAATTTTTACGATGGAGTGTTGACAAAATATTAATAATAGTATATGAATATAATATAATAGGTAAAGAGTAGTTTATTTGGAATAGAAAATATTAATGGCTTAATTTTCTTTGTTTCTTACAGGAGGAGTAAAAGTGAAACGGCTTTTTATAATTGCATTGATAGCGGCTTTGACGACAGCTTTGATTTTTCCTGTTATGGCGGCTACTAATTCTTTAAAAGATAAAATGAATGAAATAGACGACAAATTGGATGACATTAGCAAACAGAAAAGTGAGATAAATAAAGAAAAAAATGAACTGGAACGTGAGAAAAAAGAATTAATAAACGCCGAGAATGCTATAAATGAACAATATCAAGGCTTAATTTCCGAAATAGAAGCATTGGATAAGGAAATAGAAGGCTATGAAAATTCATTAAAAGATACGGAAGAAAGGTACAGTAAAAAGTTAAAGGCCTTTGAAGAACGGCTTGTAACGATGTACAAAAATTCATATGTTTCATATTTGGATGTATTGGCCGATTCGGAGAATTTGATTAATTTTTTTGAAAGGCTTCAGTTGATTTCATCTGTTGCAAAAAAGGATAAGGAAATTGTGAAAGAAGTACAAGATATTAAAAAAGACCTTACATATAAAAAACAGTTGGTTCAATATGTAAAGAGCGCCAAGCAAAATGAATTAATTAGAAAGAAAAACAATATCGATTCATTGATTGCAACCAGAAATGGTCTTGAGAGCCGTATAAAAGAGCGAGAGGAAGAAATAAAACGTTTAGAAGAGCAGGAAGATAAGCTGATTCAACAATCCTATGAAATAGCGAATCAAATAAAAAGAAGCACCGGCACAATTAAAAACTATGCCGGCGGTACAATGGTTTGGCCGGTACCGAGTTCTAAAACAATAGATTCTCGATTTGGAATGAGATTTCATCCGATATTTAAAAAGTATAAGATGCACACAGGAGTTGACATTGATGCATCCTACGGTGCTTCAATAGTCGCTGCCAATAACGGAATAGTTATTTACTCCGGATGGGAAGATGGGTACGGTTATACCGTCATTGTTGACCATGGTGGCGGAATAACTACTCTATACGCTCATTGCAGCAAACTTCTCGTTGGCAAGGGTGAAAAGGTTCGAAAAGGCCAGACTATAGCCCAAGCCGGCAGTACCGGAACTTCTACAGGAACACATCTTCATTTTGAAGTTCGAATAGACGGAAATGTGACCAATCCTTTGGATTATATTAAATGATGAATTATAATTTGCTGTTTTTCGGATTTACAAGATGCCAAGACAGATTGCCAAGTCAAATTGTTTTGAGGCATCTTATTTTTATTGTTATTCTTATTGGTATCATTTTCACGTTATTTAGTGGTAAACCCTGAAGAAGATTTCTTTGTTCAAAAAAATCTACATGGTTGGTGTTGTATGGCTTTTTGGATAAGTCCTAAAGGTAGGGTAAAAAAAAATATATAATTATACAAAATAAAAATTTTGTATAATTAGGAGGAGGTTTTTTAATAAAAGCTCAATAAAGCTTATAATAAAGCTTTTAATAAAACTTATAATAAAACTTATAATAAAACTTATATAGATTCTTATCTGAGTTATTAGTATTTATGGATATTAAGATATTTGGATAAATTAGAATTTTGTATTAGTTTTTTTTATAAAACTTTATTTTGGCCCCCTCAAAATATTAAAATGTTCGAATATTATAATAAGCTTGTGGCAAAAAAAATGCCCACAAGTTATACCAACCTTCATACCAAACTACCGGCAGCTTAAGGTTTTTCTGTACGGTAGTCTTTTTTTATCTATATTTCAAAATTAAAATTATAAAAAAGCTTAAAAAGTTTAGTAAAATATGCTATAATATAAATAGTCGCAAAAAATTCTTGCAAATAATCCTAGTCTTTTGTCTTAATTTTTGTCTTAAGTATGATAAATATTCTGAATCTGATCTTGCTTTGCGGACTTATTCGACTCAAAATTTTACAAAACTATACAATTTTAATCAAAATAATAGGATGGGAATGATTTGTATGAAGTTAAGAGTTGGTGAAATCGTTACACTAAAGCATTATTCCGCCAAAAGAAGCAATCGAGGAATAGTTAGTAATTTGGCCGACAACAGTGTTGTTGTAAAACCCGAAAGAGATTTTCTTATTTACAGCTTTTTTGACAGTGACCCCATTGTATTAGGATTTGAGAATGATGATGAGGTAAACATCTGCGAAAGCACAGTAAAATATGTGGATTACAATCAAAATACCTTTACTCTAGCTATTAATAATGTTCAATCAATAACAAACAAGAGGCTTACCCAAAGGTTTCCGGTTTCTTTATGTGCGTATATCTTTTGCCGCAATGCCAGAGTTTTTTCCTACATAAGAAACATTAGTTTAGACGGTTTGTCATTATGCTCCAGGCAGGAGTTTAAGAAAGGAGAAATATTAACTGTCAACACAAAAATTGAAAATATTGAACTTACTTTTGAGGCTCAAATTGTGTGGAAAAAAATAAGCGAGATTGGTTTTGAGTACGGCCTTGTATATTACATGCCTCAGGCAGATTTCAGTAAAACTATTGAAAGATGCCTGGAGTTTTTAAAAATGGATCAGGAGCTCTCAATTAGTCGTCTTAAATATGAGTTTGAGCCTCTGAGAAGGATAAATCAGAGAAAAATTGTAATGAACTAAATAAACTTTAAATTAAAATTTAAAAAGCCTCTTTGAAGCTTATAACGCTTTTGGGAGGCTTTTTTTATTTTGAAATGTTATAAACGGTCCCAGCGAGGGTCTATGCTGCTGCTAATTGCTCTATAGCCTTTTGCAATATATAAAGCATCCAAGAGAGCAATTCTGACCATTGCTTCACACACAGGATAAATTCTTGGACATATTGAAGGATCGTTTCTTGTGTTAAACTCCACTTCAACATTCTCAAGAGCATACATGTTTACTGTGTTCTGAGGTACCGAAATGGTGGGCGTCGGTTTTACCGCAACTCTTATTCTGATGTCCTCTCCGTTGGATATTCCACCTAATATACCTCCGGCTCTATTGGTCTTAAATCTTACACGGCCGGAAGCTTCATCATAATAAGGAATATCATTGGACTCCGAACCCTTTAACTTTGTGTGTCCAAACCCTTCACCAAACTCTATTCCTTTTACGGCTCCAATGGACATTAATGCATGGGAAAGTGTAGCTTGAAGTTTGTCAAAAACAGGCTCACCCAGTCCTGCAGGTACACCTCTTGCTATTATCTCCACTACTCCTCCTACGGAATCTCCCTGCTCCTTTATCCTTTGAAGCTCTTCCATCATTTCTTTTGCTTTTTCAAGGTCCGGACAATTGATGTCATTTTTGCGGTAATTGGCTTTGGCCATTTCATAAGTAATATTGTCTTGTGCTTTTATTCCGTGTATTTCGGTTATAAAGGCAATTACATCTATTCCCATGGTGTCCAAAACCGCCTTTGCCACAGCTCCGGCAGCAACACGGGCAGCTGTTTCTCTTCCGGAGGCGCGTCCGGCACCTATATTGTCCGCAAACTGTCCGTACTTCTTAAAGAAGGTATAACCTGCCTGTCCCGGCCTTACAACCTCTTTATAGCTCTTATGCTTGTTGATGTGCTCGTCTTCAATGACATCATTGGGTATAATCATACCGACGGGAGCACCGGTTGTAATGTCATCTTCCATTACACCGGAAAAAATGTATACCTTGTCCCTTTCCTTCCTTGGCGTATCCAGAGGAGTCCTTCCCGGCCTCCTTTTATCAAGCTCTTCCTGCACAAAATCGGAAGTAAGCTTTATTCCTGGCGGAACGCCGTCTACGATTGCCATCAATCCTCCATACAGTTCTTTTGGTATTTGGAGATTTTTACGAAAAGCACCGGCATAAGATTCTCCACAGGTTGTAACCCTGAATATTCTACCAAACGAATTTCCTACCATCCTGCATCATCTCCCCTTATATGAACTTAAAAACTTCAGCATTTATATTCCCTTATTGTGCTTTCATAAACATTTTTTATTTCAGCTACAATTGATAGAACACTTTTTGAAGAGCAGTTTATTGTAACATCGGCGTACTTTTCATACAAAGGCACTCTCTCCATGTAAATATCCTCAAAGCTCTTGTTGCTGTCTCTTGCAAGCCTTCTGCCGGAAGACAATCTTTTCTTAATTTCATCAAACTCCAACTTTAGGTATACCACAATACTGTTCTTTTTAAGATGTTCCATTGCAGATTCATTGTAAACAACACTACCGCCGGTTGATATGACATGGTTTTTCACATCAAGGCCCATTAAAACCGATTCCTGTATTTGAAGGAACTTTTGAAGTCCGTCTTGATTTACAATGTCTCTAAGCGGTCTTTTTTCTATATCCATTATTATCTTATCGGTATCCACAAAACCCATACCGAGTGATTTTGCAAGCGGTTCTCCAATAGTAGTTTTACCGGAACTGGGCATACCAATTAAGACTATATTTTCCTTTTTCATTTAACAACCTCACAATTTTAATATAAAACTACAATAAGTATTATACACGTAAAATTATAAAGCTCCAATTAAAAAATAAAAATTTATAATTCTATATTTTAATAATAGTGAATAGATTATTAGAAATCTGTTGGAGTGGCGTCCATTGACAATACTATGTTTAAATTACCGTTTCTGCAGCGAAGCTCATCAATAAATTCCTTTTCATTTTTATCATTATCCATTGTTATTGTATATACAAGTTCGAAAAGAGTTCCCAAATCTGTTGTCTTAACCTTGCACAACTGATAGCTAGTTGTATACTTCTTAAAAATATCGTCAAAAGCTCCCTGATAATTCATATTCTCAGGGATTAAAATTTTCAGTACTTTATTACAGCTCTTTTTTGCACCGAAATCAATTTTGCACAGAATGAACAAAAAGATGCAAAGCAGTATGGTGAAAAGTGCCGCATAGCCAAACAATCCCGTACCGCAGGCAAGTCCGGCTGCCATTGAGAAGAATACATAAGCTATATCTTTAGGGTCTCCAGCAGTACTTCTGAATCGGGCAATGGAAAATGCTCCTGCAAGACTGAACGCTCTTGCTACATTACTTCCTACCAGAAGAATTATTACTGCAATTACCGAAGGCATCAGAATCAATGTCAAAGAGAAATTTTGAGAGTAGTAACCTTTTACATGGGTCTTCATGTATGTAATACTAATAACAAGCCCCAGAACAAATGAAACAATAATAGTTAACAAAGCACTCCCGAAAGTTAACGATGAGTTAGCAACTGTACTTAAGTCAAAGCCTAGCATTATCAACCTTTCCCTTCTAAAATAGATTTCTAATTTTTTTCTAATATTTATAATTATATATTAACCTATAATCACACATAAGACAACAGTCTGTATAAAAAACAGGCTGTTGTCTTATGCTGTTTCGGTAAATAAAACTTACATTACGTTATCTTTATTTATTTAACGGCAATATGTTCTTACCATCCTGGGAATCCGCCACCAGGGAATCCGCCACCAGGGAATCCGCCGCCAGGAAATCCGCCGCCAGGGAATCCGCCGGCGCTTCCTCCCGCATTGGTTATAATCGAATTTGTGGTGAAGGTAACTGACTGAACACCGTTTTTATATACAACATAAGTTGCGTTCAATACAAGATCCGGGCAGGTGAATACCATGTTTTGATAATTCTTTGGAGCTGTAAAGCTGATTATTTCAGTATCTCCCTTTTTAATGCTGACAACAGAATTTGCTGTTCCGCTGCCTAAAAGTACCGTGCACTGAGTGCTTGAAGTTGAAGGAGAGCTGTTGGAGCCTCCTGCTGCGATAAGAGTTCCTCCATTGATTATCAGCGGATTCCAGTCACAATCGATACCGCCTTCAGGAATGTTGCCGCCAAAAGCCATCGTATATCCTCCATTGATATATATCGAACCATTGGAGTCAATTGCATCATATCCTGAAGTTATGTAAAGCTCACCGCCATTAATATTAATGACTTTACCGGCATTTAAACCGTCTTCATTTGAGTTTAAATTTATTTTTCCACCATTAACTGTAATAGCAGTCTTACTTTCAATACCCTCATAGCATTTTAATACATTTATTACTCCTCCATCAATTACAAGGTCCTCTTTTGCGTGTATTGCATCATCATCTGCAGTCAAATTGAGGGTACCGTCGGTCATTTTAAAATCTTTTTCACTTTCAATAGCATCGGATTTTGCTGTAACGGTAATGTTTCCTCCCTTGATTTTTATTCCGCTGTTTGCATGTAATCCGTCGGTAACGGCTGTTACGTAGATATCTCCGTTTTCAATAATAATATCGTCGTCACTTGCAATACCGTGCTTGTAATTACCTGTAACATAGAGAGTGCCTTTTCCTTTAAGCTCCAAATCGTCATTACTGAACAGGGCTGCTTTTGCACCTTCATCAGTGTATTTTGAGCCGTCGGAAAGATAATTGACCGTACCTTTTTCTATTGTAATAAAGCCTTTGTCAACATTGTAAAAATAGATGGCAGGTCCGTTCGGATTTTTTATATTTACGCCGTTAAGTCTTAATTTAACTCTTTCGGTTGTATCGACATAAATCATACCGCTGTTTAAAGTACCCGTAACCAAATGGTCTCCTCCGGCTGTAATTGTAACAACGGAACCGTTTACTGAGATACCTTCACCGCTGACTTTAATTGTATCTCCCAGTTCAATTGTACCGGTGTTGTTTTTCCATGCCTCTTCATCAATAGTAGCAGTTGGAGTTGGCGATGAAACCGGTGTTGAAGTTGGAGTCGATGAAGGCTCAGGTGTTGTGGGAACCTGAGTTTCCACAGGTAAATCCTTAATAATACGCAATAAATATTTCTTCAGTATCATAAGATCTGTTGAAGTGACTTTGCCGTCTGCATTTAAATCGGCAAAAGTCAAGTTGATACTGACACCGGGCTGTTGCAAAAGATATCTGTTCATCAAGGTCATGTCACTTGAGTTTACTTTGCCGTCTGAATTCAAATCACCATATATAAGTGGTTCTAATGCACTTACAGGTATTATGTTTATGAAAAAGTGTAAGTGCGAACAAAAAAAATCCCAAATACTTTTTCCTCATTCTCATCAGGTACCTCTCCCCCTTTATTGAAATATTATATTTTAATATATTTATTCGTAAGCAGCATCATTTTAGTTAGGTATATTTTTATTATTTAAAATTTATATTATAATACTTTTGTAACGATATTTATTAATGATAATAGTTATATTCCGAACAAAATTAAAAAAAATTCGTCAAATAATACTGACAGATTTATAATATTATAGTTTTAGGGAGATGTCAAAATGAACCAGGCGTATTATGATGAGGCACCTGCCGTAATAAAAGACTTTTTAAGCTATATGGAAACTATAAGAGGTAAATCAAAGAATACAATCCATGAATACTATTATGACCTGAGGCTTTTTTTCAGGTTCATGAAAATTCATATGGGTTTGGAGGATGCAAGAAAGGATTTTGAAAAAATAGATATTAAGGATATGGATATTGAGCTTATTAGAAAAATAACTTTGAGTGATATTTATTCCTTTATGTCTTTTTTGAGCCGGGAAAGGGACAACAGCTCATGCTCCAGGGCAAGAAAGGTTGCAAGCATAAGGTCGTTTTTTAATTATCTTACAAACAAGGCAAAGCTTTTAGAGCAAAACCCTGCTGCCGAGCTGGAATCTCCCAAAATAATGAAAAGGCTTCCCAAATACCTTAACATAGAAGAAAGCAAAAGACTGTTGGGTTCTGTTGACGGAGAGCATAAAGAAAGGGACTTTGCGATTATAACTTTATTTTTAAACTGCGGTCTGAGACTTTCCGAGCTTGTAAACATTAATCTGAGCAATATAAAAAATGATGTTTTAACCGTCGTGGGTAAAGGAGATAAAGAGCGTACCATTTATCTTAATGCAGCATGTATAAAAGCTATAGAGGCATATCTAAAGGTTCGGCCTGTAGAAGGAGTTAAGGATAAAAATGCTTTGTTTTTAAGCTCGAGAAAGCAAAGAATAAGCAATAAAACCGTTCAGCATATTGTAAAAAAGTATATTAAGGCTGCAGGACTTGACCCTGAAAGATATTCTACTCATAAATTAAGACATACGGCGGCTACACTGATGTATAAGCACGGCAATGTGGACATAAGAGCCCTTCAGGAAATATTAGGGCATGAAAGCATAGCAACAACGGAGATTTATACCCATGTTGACAGCAAACAGTTGAAAAATGCACTAGAGAGTAATCCACTGTCAAATTATGTCGATGAGAACAGTGATGAAAATGAAAGCTAATTTATAATATTGGAAATTATATGGACCATCCCGGGCAGTATTGTTTTTAATTGGATTTTTTGAGGTAAACACTGCTGCTATGGCTTCCAAATATAATTGAAATATCAGCAAAAATAGATTATACTTTATTTTTGATATTAAATTCACTTAAAAAATGGAGTTGCGCTATGAATTTTAGAAAATTTTATTTAATAGTATGTTCAATATTATCGGTTTTTATGTTTTTAATTGGTACACTGACTCTTTTATACATCAATTTCAATACGGATACCGAAAAGCCTGTTGACAACTCGGGGGCATTGATTCATGATATTTTAAATCCGTTGAAAGTTGTGAATGATGATTTGAATGTACTGGTATTGGGGGGCGACAAGGTTAACAACAATACCGACACAATGATGCTGGTAAACTTTAAGCCTTCAACATCAAAAGTAAGCATTCTCTCAATACCTAGGGACACAAAGGTTAGAATAAACGGCAGGAAAGCAAAGATAAACGCGGCTTACCCCACAGGAGGCGGAGAACTTGCCGTTCAAACGGTGAGCGAGCTTTTCGGTGTAGATGTAAAATACTATGTTTTTGTCGATACTTCCGCTTTTAGAGAAATAATTGATATTTTAGGCGGAGTGGACTATTATGTTCCCGTGGATATGGACTATGATGACCCTTTGCAAGGGCTTAGTATTCATATAAAGAAGGGACAGCATCACTTCGACGGTGCTATGGCTGAGAAGTTTATGAGATTCAGGCAGTATAACAATGGCCGTGTTAATCAGTATTATGACGGAAGTGACTTAAAAAGAATTGATGCTCAGCAGAATTTTATTCGGGAATTGGTTCGCCAGAAGCTTAATATTTTTTATTTGACAAAGGTAAATGATATTGTTAATACGGTTTTCAGCAATATTGAGACCAATCTTAATATGAGTGAGGTTTTAAAATTGACCGGCAGCGTTTCAAAGGTTCAGGCCGACAGCATAAATATGCTGAAAGTGCCGGGTAAATCCGTATTGGAGGACGCATGGTACTATATTATGGATTCCCAGGAAACAGACAGCATTATAAATGAGCATTTCAGAAACAGAAATTAAGTAGAATAAATGACTCACAACATAAACCTTTCAATATTTTGAGAGAGCTTTAGTTGTGAGTCATTTGTTTTTATTCTTATTTCATATTCTCAAAGAATTCCCTGTAAGCCTTGTACGCCATATATATGTCAACCTTGCTGGTTACTTCGAAAGGTGAATGCATTGAGAGAACTGCTACTCCACAGTCTAGTACGTCCATTCCCATATTGGCTACAAATTGGGCTATTGTGCCTCCTCCACCCTGGTCAACCTTGCCCAGCTCAGCGGTTTGCCAAAATATATTCTTGTCATTGAATAGCTTTCGCACCTCTCCCATAAATTCGGCATTGGCATCACTTGCACCGGATTTTCCACGGGAACCGGTATACTTTAGAAGTACAATTCCTTTTCCGATAAAGGAAGAATTGAGCTTGTCATATACTCCTTCATAGGTTGGATCTATTGCTGCGTTGACGTCTGCCGAAAGCATTTTGGAGTTACTTATGCACCTTCTTAGAATTATGTCCGTATATTTTTCAGAACTGAGTGCACATATATCGGCAATAAAGTTTTCAAGAAAGCTGGATTGAGCTCCGGTATTGCCCATACTTCCTATTTCCTCTTTGTCTGTAAGTACGCAAACAGCGGTTCTGTCGGTATTCTCCAAATCCAAAACGGCTTTTAATGCAGTATAAGCACAAACTCTGTCATCCTGTCCGTAAGCACCCACCATACTTTTATCAAAGCCCACATCCCTTGCTTTGAAGGAAGGAACCAGCTCCAACTCGGCGGATAGTAAGTCCTCTTCGACAATATTGTACTTTTCATTGAGGAGCTTGAGTATGTTCAGCTTCACTTTTTCCTTAACCTTTTCATCGTTATAAGGAATGGAGCCGAAGAGAATATTTAAACCCTCCCCTGTAATTCCCTCGCTCATTTTTTTCTGCATTTGTTCTGACGCAAGATGCGGGAGTAAATCGGTTATTGTAAACACAGTATCCTTTTCATCCTCGCCAATTACAATTTCGACACTGCTTCCGTCCTTTCTTATAACCACTCCATGCATGGAAAGCGGTATGGTTACCCATTGATATTTTTTTATTCCTCCATAATAGTGTGTCTTGAGGAATACCATTTCGTTGGACTCATACATCGGGTTTGGTTTAAGATCAATTCTCGGTGAGTCTATATGTGCTCCTACCAGGTTTAAGCCCTTTTCCGGAGACTGTGAGCCTATCACTGCAAGAGCTACAATTTTGTCCTTGAATGTCCTGTAGACTTTCATTCCGGGCTTTAAAGGTTTTCCGGAACTTATTACATCTTCTATTGAAATAAATCCCTTATTTTCAGCCAGCTTTTTGGTTTCGCGCACAAATTCCCTTTCGGTCTTGGATTTGTCTAAAAAGGACTTGTATTCTTCGCAGAAAGAAAAAGTGTTTTTTACTTCATCCTCGCTTATTTTGTTCCAGGCATTTGGGCAGTTGTAGGACAGATCTTCCCAAAGCTTTTGGCCTGTTGATTTATTATCTGACATGATTATTACCTCCTGCAAAAATTTTATATTTATTATTATATCTCTAAATACTTTAGCAATAAACATTAAAGCAAAGAGAATTTTAGGATTTATAAGTGAATATAAAAAAAGAAGAGTATTATCTCTTCCTTTTTGTTGAGGTATTTCGCTAATATGTTAATACACTTTGGTTATCATTATGAAAATGTTTTTGAAAGCTCCTCAATCATCAAGTCATAGTTTTCAAGAATCTTAAAAAGCATTTCAACAACCTGCGGGTCGAATTGGGTACCGGAGTACAGCCTAAACTGCTCTTTGGTTTCTTCAAGACTCAGCTTTGACCTGTATTTTCTGTCCGACATCATAGCGTCAAATGCATCGGCCACTGTTAATATTCTTGCCAAAAACGGGATTTCGTCGCCTTTCAATCCTTCAGGATAGCCTTTACCGTCAACTCTCTCGTGATGGTATTTTACCAGAGGTACAACATCCTTGAACATTGAAATGGCCGACAGTATATATGCACCTTTTAACGGGTGTTTTTTAATTTCTTCATATTCATCATAGCTCAGCTTGTCTGTTTTGAAAAGAATGTCATCAGCTGTGCCGATTTTGCCTATGTCATGAAAGATGCCTCCCACTTTCAGAAGCTCAATCTCATCTTCCGAAAGTCCAAAGGCCTCACCCAGTTTTGCCGCATAGTATGCAACACGATCGGAATGTCCTCTTGTATAGATATCCTTTGCATCAACAGTCAGACGTAATGCTTCAATTGTGTCAATGTATCTTTTTCTAAGTTCCTGATAGGTTTTGTCAAGCTCGTCTTTTTTCATATTAATCAGCGAATGCAAAAAAGCGTTATTAATTGATGAAGCTGCCTGATTAGAATAAATTTCAAGGAGTTTTATCCCATCACCCAAATTACTGCTTTCGATGTAAATTACTCCAATGGATTTTTTTTCTTCATTCATAAGAGGAAGTATTATTCCATGGTCTAAAAGATGGACTTTTTTTCTGTCCCTAGCACGTCCTATATTTTCCATAAGCTCTGGACTAAGCATGGTAACCAGTGATTCTGCCTGGATATCATATTCACCCACACCCTTAAAGATGATTTCGCCTTCGGCACTATTACAATCATCTATCAGGATAAAAGCATCTTTACTGTTCACCAGAGGCATCAGTCCCTGTAATATTTCCTCCAGAATAACGCCTATCGGCTGAAGCTGGTAAATTTTCGGAACAGCCTGAAGTATTCTGTTTAAACCGTCCTTAAACTGCCTTATAGTGCGCATTTGGGATATTGATTTTATTCCGGATTCAATGAGAAGAAGAAGCTGGTCAAACTTGTCCCCCTTCTCGCAATACCCTTGAATGTCAAGAGCTTTGATGGTTTCAAGCGGAGGAGCCAAGTCCTTGTGTCCTGTCAGAAGAAGAATATAAATATCCTTATTGAACTCTCGTATCTTTGCGACGACTTCGTCTCCATGAATTGGTGACATTATATAATCCAGAATAAGCATGTCGAAATGCTCATTTTTAAGCGTCTCTATTGCTTCTAAAGGATTTGAGATACCTACGCAGAAATAACCGCTTCTTGTAAGCATCACTTTCATCGAATTTATAATACCTTCTTCATCATCAACAATAAGGATTTTGTAGTCCGTTGATACTTCAATTATTCTTTTTCTCATAGAAATCCTCCTCAATAGAGTGCGGGCAAACAACAGTATAATAAGTTTAAAACTGAAATGCTGAAAAAAGAATTTATACTAAACTTTTTGAAGTATGCAATTAATTGACAAGCACTAATTGTATAATAACCAGATGCACATAAAAAGACACAAAATTTCACTCTTATTATTATTTTACTTTATTTTTTTTATTTTTGCAATATTCAAGTAATAGTTATATGGTCCCATTTCTTTAGGACTTTTAGATATATGTAATTCTCTTTTTTCCCTTTGCTTCCTTGACTAATTAATGTATTTATTCTATAAATAATTATAAGCTTCTTACTTCGAAATTAATTTGGAGGTAAATACAATGTATGATTGTCATATTCACAGCAACTTTTCGGGAGACAGCAACATGGATCCTGAAATCGCAATCAATACCGCTATAAAATTGGGGCTTCAAGGTATTTCGTTTACGGACCATCTGGATATAGACTATCCTGATTATGACGACGTATTTACGATTGATTTCGATAAATATTCCGAGTCCATGGACAGGCTAAAAAGCGATTTTTCCGATAAAATCAAAGTTTTCAAAGGCATTGAAGTAGGTATTCAACCCCATGTGATAGAAGAGTCCAATGATATTGTAAATAAATATGATTTTGATGTGGTAATCGGCTCAATTCATATTGTTGACAAAACGGACCTACACAACGGGGACTTTTGCAGGAACAAATCAAGGGACGAAGCCTATTTGAGGTATTTGGAAGAAGTTATTCGGTGTATAGACCTTTTTGATAATTTTGATATCCTGGGACATATTGATCTCATCAGGAGGTATGGATGTTATGATGACAAGACATTAAAATTGAGCGACTTTAAAGACAGAATTGATGCCATACTCAAGGCCCTTGTTTTAAAAGGCAAAGGTTTGGAAGTAAATACCTCAGGCTTTAGATACAATCTCGATTCGCCAATGCCGGATTATGAAATTATAAAAAGGTACAGAGAGCTAAAGGGAGAAATAATTTGTACAAGCTCCGATGCCCATACCCCTGAGTATATAGGTTATAAATTTGACTATGTAAAAGAGCTTTTTAAGAAAGCAGGTTTTAAATACATGGCACATTTCGAAAACAGAAAACCGGTATTTACACCGATAATTTAGCAATAAAGGGGGTATAAAATTACCCCCTACGCTTTGCTTTTAGTATGAACTTGATTGCTTTATAGCTTTAGCCTAATTTATACAAGTTTTACCCTGTGGTATGTCTTTTTGCCCTTTTTAACGATTAATTCACCGTTATTAAAGTCATCAACAGTTACCACTTTGTCAAAACCTTCGACTTTATTATCGTTTATGGAAATTCCGCCTTGTTCGATAAGTCTGCGGCCTTCAGTCTTTGAAGGAATCAGCTTTGTCTTTAAAAGCAGGTCAATTATGTTAATACCGTCCGAAAACTCACTTGAGGCTATTTCGGTGGTAGGCATATTGTCGGAAACTGCACCCTTTTCGAAAAGCGCTTCAGCTGTTTTTTGAGCATTCAAGGCTTCTTCTTCACCGTGAATAAGCTTTGTAACCTCAAAAGCCAGACGTTTTTTAGCAATGTTTATTTCCTGGTCTTTCAGTTTTTCATACTCCCTAATTTCTTCCATGGGAACAAATGTCAGGAGTTTTAAGCATTTTATCACGTCTAAGTCATGTATATTTCTCCAGTACTGATAGAACTCATAAGGGGAAGTCTTGTTGGCATCCAGCCATAATGCGCCTTTTTCCGTCTTACCCATTTTTTTGCCTTCACTGGTGGTAAGAAGCGTAAAGGTCATGCCGTAGACTTCTTTTCCTTCTTTCCTTCTTATAAGGTCTATTCCTCCAAGGATGTTTGACCACTGGTCATCACCGCCAAGCTGCATAATACAGCCGTATTCCTTGTAGAGCTTTAGAAAATCATAGCTTTGCATTAGCATGTAGTTGAACTCGATAAAGGAAAGACCTTTCTCCAGTCTGGTTTTAAAACACTCTGCCGTAAGCATTCGATTGACGGAGAAGTGAACTCCTATATCCCTTAAGAAATTGACATAATTCAAATCCAGCAGCCAATCTCCGTTATCAACCATTACAGCCTTTCCCTCACCAAATTCAATGAATTTGGAAAGCTGCTTTTTAAAGCAATCGGCGTTATGCTTGATTTCCTCCCGTGTCATCATCCTTCTCATATCGGTTTTTCCTGTGGGGTCGCCGACCATTGCAGTACCGCCGCCAACAAGTGCTATAGGTCTGTGCCCGGCTTTTTGCATGTGAGCCATAACCATCATTTGCAGGAAATGTCCTACATGAAGACTGTCCGCCGTTGGGTCAAATCCGATATAAAATGTAACCTTTTCCTTTTCAAGAAGCTCTTTTATAGTTTCTTCATGGGTAAGCTGAGCAATAAATCCCCTTTCTTTCAAAGTCTCAAATACGGACATATAAATACCTCCTAAAAATTAGTGCTTCTATAACTAACAATGTTTAAAATATTATTAAATAAATTTTCAACTAAATAAAAAAAGCTTTGTCGCCCTGCTTAAGGACGAGAAAGCTCCCGTGGTACCACCTTAATTTGTATATATTAAAATATATACCTCATTAATTACTGCCAATATAACGGTTGACTCCCGTCATACATGAAAACTCTTCATGTACGAAACTCCGAAGTGTAATTCGCCCATTCATGTTCAAAAGCCCTTTCACCTTCCGGACTTCTCTCTAATTGTCACCATGAACGGCTACTGCTTCTCCATCATTGCTTTTTTACGTTTCATTTTTGCCTTTGAAATATTTTAACACACAAATTTTGCGTTTACAATAGATTTAAATAATATTTTACCGTTTGGCTACAGTATTGTTCCTCCGCCGACAACTATATCGCCATCATAGAAGACCACCGACTGCCCTGGAGTAATAGCTCTTTGGGGATTGTCAAACACCACCTTGACATTGCCGTCTTCAATAGGATAAACAACCGCATCCGCCTCTTTGGCAGAGTATCTTATCTTGGCTTTGACTTTCATTGGCTCTTCCAGTTTGTCTATTGAAATAAAGTTCAGGTCATAGGCTGTAAGCTCATTTGAGTATACTTCGTCTTCTTCTCCCAGCACAACGTTATTGTTTTCTACGTCAAGTCTTACCACATACATGGGTTTTCCCAGGGCAATTCCAAGCCCTTTTCTTTGCCCTACGGTATAATGAATTATACCTTTGTGCTTTCCTAATATGTTTCCCTTTGTATCGACAAAATAGCCGGGTTTAATCTCTTTGTCGGTATTTTCTTCTATAAACTTTCCATAGTCGTTGTCACTTACAAAGCAAATTTCCTGACTGTCAGGCTTTGATGCAACATAGAGCCCCAATTCCTTTGCCTTTTCCCTGACTTTATCCTTGGTGAAATTGCCGATGGGCATAAGAACATGGCTAAGCTGTTCCTGCGTAATATTGTAAAGGGCATAAGTCTGATCCTTCTGCTGGGTAACCGATTTCTTAAGAAGATATCTTTTTTTATCCTCATCATAGGTTATAATTGCATAATGCCCTGTCGCAATATAGTCAATGCCCATGGAAAGGGCTTTATTTAGCATTGATTCAAACTTCACAAACCTGTTGCACGCAATGCAAGGATTCGGAGTCCTGCCCTTTAGGTATTCATCTTTAAAGTAATCTATAACACTTTTTTCAAAAATGTCTTTAAAATTTAAAACATAATAGGGTATGCCAAGCTTGTTGGCAACACTTCTGGCATCATCAACGGCAGAAAGCGAACAACATCCGCCTTCGACAAGTTTTGTTTCTTCGTTCACATCAGGCCAAATTTGCATTGTAGCACCAATAACTTCATATCCCTGTTCCAAAAGTATGGCGGCAGCTACAGAACTGTCAACGCCGCCGCTCATGCCTACCATAACCTTTTTCTTACTCATTGCAGTTATAATCCACCCTTAATCTTCGTCTTCAAAATGATGGTGTATGTCATCACATCTTCTTCCACAAGCATTATTTTCACTGCCTTCGGGCAAAAGTCCGTTTTTGCGCCTGTAATCGTCAATTGCAGCACGGATAGCTTCTTCTGCCAGGTTTGAACAGTGCATTTTAGCCGGAGGAAGCCCGTCTAAAGCATCAGCCACAGCTTTGTTGGTTATCTGGAGAGCTTCGTCAACGGTTTTTCCCACAACAAGCTCGGTTGCCATACTGCTTGTGGCTACTGCGGCTCCACAGCCAAAGGTTTTAAACTTTGCATCCACTATTACGTTGTTTTCAATCTTGAGATACATTTTCATTATATCTCCGCATTTTGGGTTGCCAACTTCGCCGACACCGTCTGCGTTTTCAATTTCTCCCACATTTCTGGGATTCATAAAATGATCCATAACCTTTTCACTATACATATTAATTCCCTCTTTTCACTTTTTCATATAATGGAGACATCTCTCTTAACCTGTTAACAATCATCGGCAGTACTTCCATAAGATAATCTATATCTTCATGAGTATTTTCAACGCCAAAGGTTAGCCTCAGAGAGCCGTGGGCGATTTCATGAGGAAGACCTATTGCAAGCAGTACATGGGACGGGTCAAGAGAACCTGAAGTACATGCAGAACCGCTTGATGCTGCAATCCCTTTCATGTCAAGCATCAGAAGCAGGGATTCGCCTTCAATAAACTCAAAGGAGAAATTAACGTTGCCCGGAAGTCTCTTGTACCTGTCTCCGTTTAGCTTTACAAAAGGTATATTTTTCGTTATTTCTTCAATTGTCCTGTCCCTTAATTCAATGAGCTTTTTATTGTTTTCTTCGATGTTTTGTGTGGCAAGCTCGATAGCTTTACCCATGCCCACTATACCTGCAACATTTTCTGTACTTGCCCTGCGCCCTCTTTCCTGGGCCCCTCCGTGCATAAATGATGTAATCTTGACACCTTTTCTGACGTACAGTGCGCCTACGCCCTTCGGGCCATAGAACTTGTGGCTTGACATAGATAACAGGTCAACATTCAAATCAACAACATTTATAGGTATAGCTCCCACTGCCTGTACCGCATCTGTGTGGAATATTACTCCTCTTTCCCTTGCTATTTTTCCTATTTCGCCTATGGGCTGAATAGTACCTATTTCGTTGTTGGCAAACATAATTGTAATCAATATTGTATCCGGCCTTATTGCATCTTGTACCTGCTGAGGCGATACCAAGCCGTTTTCGTCAACAGGCAGGTAAGTAACTTCAAAACCGTCACTCTCTAAGTACTGACATGCGTGAAGCACTGCATGATGCTCAATTGCCGTGGTTATTATATGCCGTCCTTTGTCCCTGTTGGCATATGCCACACCCTTGATAGCCCAATTATCTGCTTCGGTACCGGAACCGGTAAAGAATACTTCCCTAGGAAGCGCGCCAATTGCCTTGGCAACTTTTTCCCTTGCTTCCTCAATCGCCTTTTTGCTTTCTCTTCCTATCGAATAAATTGAGGATGCATTTCCAAACTTATCTGAAAAGTACGGAAGCATAGCTTCAAGTACCTGTGGATTAACCGGGGTTGTAGCAGCGTGATCCAGATAAATAATCCTGTTGTCACTCATAAAGATTACTCCCTTAACTTTAGATTTAGATTATATTTTAATTTATATTTATTTATTCCCCAAAACACGTATCTAAAACAAAATGTATTTATTATTAATAGGTTTTGAATTATGAAAGTACCGAGCCTTTGTTGGCCTCTTTTACAAGATCGCCCAAAGTGATGGAATCTACAGCTTCGTTGACACTGTCCCTTATTTTTTCCCACACTATTTTTGTAACACAGTTGTCAAATTGGTCACATTTAGCAGGCTTGTCTTCTACAACACAATCAACCGGGGCCAGCGAACCCTCCAATGACCTTAGAATCGAGCCTATTGTGATGCTGTCAGGGTTTTTAGCCAGTAAATATCCTCCCTGTGCACCTCTAACGCTTGTAACATGGCCCGCTTTTTTAAGGGCGGCAAAAAGCTGCTCCAGATAATTTTCCGACAAATTCTGTCTTTCTGCAATGCTTTTTAGAGCAACAGGGCCTTCACCGTTGTGAAGAGCAAGATCAAGCATGGCTTTCAAGCCATATCTTCCCTTGGTAGATAACCTCATTAAATCCAGTCCTCCAATTCCAACTGTATTACTCGGTATTCACACAAATAAGATTAGCACTTTGTGAAATGCTTGTCAATATATTTATAAAAATATATATTAATAATTTCAATACGATTTAATTTAAGTCGAAGAGAGGACTGTAATATCTTGTCCGAAGCATATCTTCTATTTCGTTAATGCTTTTTCCAAAGGCATTTACAATAAATACTCCATAGTTTGCCCTTTGCCCCATGGTCATTTGAGGCATATTATTTCTGGAAATATGGGATATTTGAAAGGAGTTCCCTTCATAAACAATAGCATCGATAGGGTAGTTGTAGGTTTCCAAATCAACAACCTCAAAACCTCTTTTCTTTAGTTCCTGCTTTAGGTTGTCTAACCCGCTTTGAACCGCTACTACTATAAAAACCACCTCCGACTATAATAAAATACTCTACAATAAGAGTATTAGCAGGAAGTGGTTTATATATACTTAATGTTTTGAGTTTTCTTTTAGCTATTTCTTATTTGCAATGATGTAAAAAACATACATCAGCATTACAGCCAAATAAATAGCTGCGCTCAACTCACGATAAATTCCGAATACAGCAATGTTCAATAACAGCAGTACAAAACCGGCCAAAAGTATCCAGGCCATAACTCTTTTAAACATATTAATCTCCTTCCGTCAAATCTTTTTCTTTCTGATAAAAGAATGTTTGTATGGGTTTGAAATTATAAAGGTTGTAAAGTATTATCTGCTCTGTGCTTCCAACAAAAAGTACTCCCCCAGTTTTTAAGGATTTATTAAATTTTTTATAAATCTCTGCCTTTGCTTCCTCCGTAAAATAAATCAGCACATTTCTGCATACAATAAGGTCACAATTCTTTGGATAAGGGTCTGCCAATAAATTGTGTTTAATAAACTCAACGCAATTTTTTACTTCCTGTTTTATGGCATATATGTCGCCATCGACTTTGAAGTATTTGTCAATATATTTCTTGGGTAAACTGGCAATGCTCTTATCGGTGTAGAGCCCGCTTTTTGCTTTTGTAAGGATTTCCCCGTCTATATCTGTGGCGATAATTTTTATTTTGTTGAGTGGGAGAAATTCATTTAATATCATAACAAGAGTATATGGTTCATCTCCGCTTGAGCAGGCGGCACTCCAAATTTTAGGGTTATCGTTTTTTTCAAGAAGTGACGGAAGTATAATACTTTTTAGCTTTTCCCACTGCTCTGGATTTCTGTAGAATTCTGAAACATTGATGGTCATATAGTTTATAAACTCACTAAAAAGCTTTTTATCTGTTTTAAGTGCTTCAACATATGGTTTATATCCGCTGAAATTATTTTTACTTATAAGAGAATCCAGTCTCCTTTTCATTTGTTTTTCTTTGTATGAGCCGAGGTCAATTCCGGTTAGCTTGAATATTTCTTTCTTGAAGCCTTCATAATCCATCACCATTTTGCCATCTCTCCATTCGTATTCTTAAATGCTAAACGCCTGCAACCTTGAATCGGCTATAAAAATCAATTTCAACATTTGTATTTAAGCTTTATGTATAGCTTATTCGGTAAACTCGGGGAAAAACCTTTTTATTTCTATTTCGGCACTTTCAGGGGAATCGGATGCATGAATAAGGTTTTCAAAAGCATGATATCCATAGTCGCCTCTAATGGTACCGGGCTTTGAATCAAAATTGCTTGTTGCCCCAATCATGCTTCTTACTGACTCAATTACCCTATGTCCGGAAAGAATCATCACAACAACAGGTCCCGATGTTATATAATTAATCATATCGTTAAAAAAGGGCTTATCCTTTACATGAAAATAATGCTCACAGGCCAATTCTTTATTAATATTCATCATTTTCAAGTGAAGGATTGTAAAATTTCTTTTTTCGAAACGGGATATAATTTCACCGACAAGTTTTCTTTTTACAGAATCAGGCTTTAATATAACCAGTGTTCTCTCCATAACTACTCCTCTCTTATTTGAATGGATTAAAAATTGTCTGAAGCTTTGATTGCAAATAATCAAAAGGACAGCTTAAAATAAATGATATGACTACATTGATATATTTATTTTATCATAGTGATTATTAAAAATAAATATATTGTGAGGAAAAATCGGGATAAATGAATGCGGCATACGGTATATAAAAACATAAAAGCGTGCAAACATGCACGCTTTTAAAGATCTATTTTAACAATTATAGATTTGCAACTTTAACAGGTTCTTCGAATACACCTCGTTTCACCTCGGTTGCAGTCATATGCTTGGCTTTAAACCTTTCTGTCAGGTAATTGCAAGCATCCCATGGATTAACTTTCTCCCCGCAGGTAAACACATCTACTGCGGCATATCCCAACTCCGGCCATGTATGTATTGCCAAATGGGATTCTGAAATTACTACTACACCGCTTACTCCCTGGGGACTGAATTTGTGGAATGCCACCTCTCTAACTTCAGCACCAGCTTCAAGCGCGGATTCAACCATGATTTTTTCAATCAAATTTCGGTTATTAAGTATAGCGGCATCACATCCATATATTTCTGCCAAAATATGACGGCCCAAAGCATTCATTTCGTTTCCTCCTTCAGTTTTTTTAAAAAATATCAACAACCTTTCTTTAATTTGAAATTACTCAATTTCAACAAAAATTATTTTAGCACGTCTGCACTAAAAGTCAATAGATTTTTCTAAAATTTTTAATATATCTTGTTTATTCTGAATTATTAGAATTCTTCTTTGCTTTGCTTTGATTTTTATACATTTTTATCACGTTTTCACTAAAAATCAAAACCGAATATGAGTAATTAAAAAAGCCCGCTGCGTTTGGCAACAGGCTTTTAAAGTCAATTGCTATATAATAATATAGAAGTTATTATTAGGATTCAGTTGGTTTTGATACCAAGTCCCCCAATGTTACCGACATATCTTCCTTATGCTCTGACGGTTCTGCTTCTTCAGTAGAATTGTCAGAGGCTTCTTTGGTCTCAGCCTCATTTTTGGACGGAGGATCTATCGGATTAACCTCTTTTATGCTAAGGCTGATTTTTTTGTTCTCAATATCCACTTCAACTATTTTGGCATCAACTTTCATACCAATCTCAAGAGCATCTTCGACTTTTGCCAGACGCTTTGAGGATATCTGGGATATGTGAACAAGCCCGTCCACGCCTTTCTCCAGCTCAACAAAAGCACCGAAAGGAGCAAAACGAAGAACAGTTACTTTAACAACATCTCCAACTTTGTATTTTTCTTCTGCTTTATACCAAGGATTGTCCTCTACTTTTCTATATCCCAAGGATACCTTTTTCTTTTCTTTGTCAAATTCTAAAACTGTTACTTCAATTTCATCCCCAACTTTTAATATTTCAGACGGATGTTTGACTCTTGTCCATGAAAGCTCGGAAATGTGAATGAGTCCGTCAACTCCGCCAATATCAACAAAAGCGCCAAAATCTGTAAGACTCTTTACAGTACCTTTAAAGGCCTTTCCTACTTCCATGCTGTTCCATGTCTTGTTTGCAAGAGCTGTCTTTTCTTCTTCAATAATTACTCTTGCAGAACCTACAACTTTACGTCTCTTTTCATTGAGCTCAACAATTCTTAAAGTTACGTTTCTCTTTAAAAATTCGTTTAAATCCTTTACATATCTATCGCTTACCTGTGAAGCTGGAACGAATATTCTTACACCTTTGGAGCTGGCAATTACACCGCCCTTTACAACTTCAATAATAAAAGCATTGACAGGAGTCTTGTTTTCATAGGCTTTAACTATGTCATCCCATGATTTTATAGCATCTACTTTTCTCTTTGAGAGTCTTACGTTGCCTTCGCCGTCATTTATAGTTTCAACGAGGACTTCAACTTCTTCCCCAATTTTTACTTGTTTTTCAATATTAAAGTTGGGGTCATCGGTGTACTCTTCGAGAGGAATTATGCCGTCGGCCTTGTAGCCTAAATCAACAAAAACCTCGCTACTGTTAAAGCCTATTATTTTTCCCTTTACAGTCTCTCCTGCTTGTATTCTAACAAAAGAACTCTCAAATGCATTGGCGAAATCTATTTCACCATCTTTTTCCAAAATATCGACCTTGTTTAATTCACTCATTTTTTTAATAACCTCCTCAATTACCCAGTCCGGCGTAGAAGCTCCGGCAGAAATACCTATTTTTTTTATTTTTTTTATATCTACCGGTGGCAAATCACCGGAAGTCTCAATTTTATACGTCAAATTACAATGTTTTTTACATATATCATAAAGCTTTTGGGTATTGGAACTATTTTTTCCCCCAATAATAATCATCATGTCGACATTTTTTGCTATTTCTTCTGCTTCGTTTTGCCTTCTGCTGGTTGCACTACATATTGTATCAAATTCTAAAAGATTTTTGAATTTCTTTTTTAATGCTGAGATTACCTGGAGCCATTTTTCCTTTGTTATTGTTGTTTGTGCAACTACGCAAACCTTTTCATCACTTTCGGGAAGGCTTTCTACGTCTTTTGCGGTATCGGCTATATATGCCTTGTTGTTACACCATCCATTTATCCCTATAACTTCAGGATGATTTTTGTCGCCTACAATTATTATCTTGTAGCCTTCTTCACTCTTCTCCTTTACAAGATTATGAATCTTTTTTACGTATGGACATGTGGCATCTTCCAAAATCAACCCCTTATCTAAAATCATTTTATAAATTTCAGGTGTAACACCGTGGGCTCTGATTACAATATGGCCGTTGGGATCTGCTTCATCGATATCATCAATTTTTTTAACACCTTTAGAACTAAAAAGATCTACCACTTGTGCATTGTGAATAATAGGACCATAGGTGTATATCAGCTCTTTTTGATTTTCCAAAAGGTTATTTACCGTTTTAACTGCATTACTTACTCCAAAGCAAAAACCGGCAGATTTTGCAACTATTATTTCCAACTTAATATTCCTCCAAAAGCGAATAAACCTTTTTCATTATACTTTCACTGAATTCGACCAGTTCACTATTAGTATATTTCTTATCTTTGTCCAAATCAAGAGTAAATGGTTTCCCAAAAACAATTTTTATTTTACTGAAAAGACGATAACGTCCTGAAATTGCTACGGGTAAAATTGGAGCACCGGATTTTTGCGCCAAAAGAGCAGCACCCGGTTTTGCCTTTATAGCTTTGCCTTTTTTGTTTTTCAGCCTTGTGCCTTCAGGGAAAATACCGACAATTTGGCCTTCTTCAAGAAGTTTCAAAGCGGTTTTAATTGCTCCGACATCACCTTTTCCCCTTTTTACAGGAAAAGCGCCAAGTCTTCTGATAAATGACGATAATAGGGGAATTTTGAAGAGTTCTTCCTTAGCCATATATCGAACCAATCTTTTCAGTCTGTATCCGATAAAAAACATATCCAATTCTGCGATATGATTTGCACACAATAGAACCGAACCTTCTTCAGGAACGTTCTCTATACCAATAATTCTCACCCTATAAAACAAATTTAAAAATGCAGTAACAATTACTCTCAGAAAATTAATAAACATATTCCTTTACATACTCCATAATTTTGTTTACAACTTGTTCTATAGATAAATCAGTGGTATCAATTTCAATGGCATCTTGAGCCTTTGACAAAGGAGCAAATTCCCTGCTGCTGTCGTTTTTATCCCTGTATTCAATATCTTTTTTGACGTCTTCTAAAGTCATTTGAGTCATACCTTTGGACAAAAGCTCGTTATATCTCCTTAAGGCCCTTGCTTCAACGGATGCTGTGAGGAAGAACTTTAGTGTTGCATCAGGCAATACATATGTACCTATGTCTCTTCCATCCATCACGACACTGTTCATTTTGGATATTTCCCGCTGAAGCTCAACCATTTTGAGCCTTACTGCCGGAACAGCGGCTACGTTGGATGCACCTATAGAAACCTCGGGAGTCCTTATGAGCCCGGTTACATCTTCACCGTCTAAAAAAACATGCTGCATATCCTCAGAATGAGAGATTTTTATGTCTATGTCTTCCACAAGCTTTGACATTTGCTCACGGTTTGATGTATCAATACCTTCTCTGATGGCTTTTAAAGCAACTGCCCTATACATTGCCCCGGTATCTAAATACAATATATTCAAAGCTTTTGATATTAACTTTGCAATTGTACTTTTTCCTGCTCCCGCAGGTCCGTCAATGGCAATTGAAATTCTGGCTTTCCCACTCATGTTACTTCTCCCGAAAATTAAAATTAATTGTCCAAAATTTAAGTCAAATCCGGTCTTAAAACCTTTGCACCGTTAAGATATACATGCTTTATATCTTTTTTGTCTTTATCAGTGTTTACATGCATCATTATCCTGATACATTTTTCCAAACTTCCTGGAACATCTATTTCATTCATGCACATAAGTGCCGTACTTGTCCATCCCATATTTCTTGCCGCAATCGCTGGGAATGCAGCATCCAAATCCTTTGTAACTGTAAAAATAATACTTATTATATCGTTTTCCAAAAGCCCGTTTTTCCGGGCCATTTCGTCAAGCAATTTTTGAGTTTCGGACAATATTTCATCCGCATCATTGTTTGAAACGGTGGTCGCGCCTCTGATAGCCCATACCATTATAATCAAATCCTCCTATTTACCATTCTGCCATACTGCACTATAACACTTTTAGCAATTCTACAATTCTACAGTTTCCAAACTTACACAACCCTGTGGCCCAAACCTATGGCAACTTCATTTAAATGAAGCAGACCTATACCGAAGAAGACCGCCACGGAGATATGGTTTTTGTATCGTGCCACACCAATTTTACCGCCTACATTAAGCCCCAGCGCTTTTGGCATAATTTGCGATAGAGCCTCCCTTGTGGCACCGGCAACAGCTCCTTCTTCTACATGGTTGTCTACAATAACTCCTTCTCTTTTGGACGATACAACAGCCCTTTCTATTATCTTCATCACCGAGGTAATGAACTCTCCGCCATAGTCTACTGCAGCAGTGCGTATTCCGACTTTGTTATACTCAGATTGCAACTGTTTTTCCGAAACCCTGTCCTTTGTCAATGCTATCTCAATTGCTGCAGCTGCAATCTCCTTGCTACCGAATTTTCCTGCGTCAATAGTATCGTTTGCCATATTTACCTCTCAAGACACATAAAATAATTATAGTAAATTGCAAATATTTAAGTAGTATCTTTTCATTTTTTATCAATTATTTGTGATTTATCAAAAACACTATTATATTATACTTTAATAATGGATTTTAGACAATAAAAAAAATAGAAGATTTATTCAATTATTATTCGTGCAAGCTGTTTTACTTCGGAATTTACCTTTATTCTCTTTCCGATGTTATCTAATTTTATATTGTCGCTTGCAAAAACTATTGCAACCTCCGCTTCCTCTGTAGAGCTTCCGTCCACGGAAACAACATCTCCTTCTTTTACTTTAAGACTTATTACATTTTGCGAAAACGCTGCAACTTCCTCTCCATTTACAAGAATCTTCAAGTCTTCATTAATATCAGCACTGCATAGGGCTAATGAAATTTCCCCTTCACTGTAAAGATACTCTTCAAACTGAAGAGGAGAACCTTCAATCCCCGTATCGCTTATCAGAAAAGTTCTGGTTGCAGGATTCATCAAAGCTGCTTGTATAAAAACCAGAGCAGAAAATAAAATTATAAACGAAAAGAACAAAAATCTTTCAAATCCAAGTCTGGGGTTTGCGGCTTTTACACGAGTCTTTTTGCTTTTTACTTTGCCCGCTTTAAAAACTACAACCTTCATTGTAACCACTCTCCAAATTTTAATGGATTTACTATAGAATAATATGCTCAAATCCATTAAAAAATACACTTTTACCCGAGGGCTTTTTTATTATTTGCTCTATCAGCAGCTAATGCCTGCAAGATAACCCGTCGAAAAAGCAATGGTGAGATTGAATCCTCCTGTATAACCGTCCACATCAATAACTTCGCCGGCAAAATAAAGACCTTTTACAAGCTTTGATTCCATCGTTGACGGATTAATTTCATCGGTTGACACACCTCCTGCTGTAACGATAGCTTCTTTAACAGGTCTTGAGCCGGTTATATTTAGTGTAAGATTTTTAAGAAGACGAACCAATGCTCTTCTTTCTTCTTTTTTTATTTGGTTTACAAACTTGTCCGGTTCAATACCGGAAAGCTTTACTATCACCGGAATCATTTTTTGCGGAAGAAGATCATCCAGCGCGTTTTTATACTGCTTTCTTGAGTACTTTTCAAAATCCCTCAGTATTCTTTCGTTAAGCTTCTCCTCTGAAAGCGCGGGCTTTAAATCAATAACCAATTTGACATTTTTATAATCATAGTCGAGAATATGCCGGCTGGCACTTAAAATAACCGGACCTGAGACTCCAAAGTGGGTAAAAAGCATTTCTCCAAAATCGGAATAGATTTTTTTGCCCGCACTGTTTAGTATTGATATGGAAATATTTTTTAAAGAAAGCCCCTGAAGCTCCTTTACCCATTCTTCCTCCGCAAGAAGAGGAACTAAAGAGGGTTTTAAGTCCACAATGGTGTGCCCTAGTTTCTTTGCCATAACATATCCGTCACCCGTTGAACCGGTGCCGGGATACGAAGCACCTCCTGTGGCAAGCACTACAGCATCGCAATAAACTTCAGCCCCGTCTTTTAAAACCACACCTGTCACAATATTGTCCTTTACTTTTATCTCATGAACTGCTGAGTTTAATCTAATATTGACATTGTTTTTCTTCAAAAACTTCAATAGCACCGCATTAACATCTTTTGCATTATCCGAAACGGGAAATACCCTTCCTCCCCTTTCCACCTTGGTTTTTAGACCGTATTGCTCTAAAAAGTCAATCAAATCATGGTTTGAGAAGGTATAAAAAGCGGAATATAAAAAATTCCCGTTTCCAGGGATATTCTCAATTAGGCCTTCAATATCGGTATTATTGGTGATATTGCATCTGCCTTTTCCAGATATGAGAATTTTCTTTCCGATTCTATCGTTTTTTTCAAAAAGTATTACATCATGTCCTCGTTCCGAGGCCTTGCCGGCAGCCATAATACCACCGGGGCCTGCTCCTATTACAACAACTTTCTTTTTCATCCGTATTACTCCACTATATCAAAATTTGGTCGTAAATGATTTAAGATGGCATGTGTCGTTAAGCGTTCTTAAATATGTCCTTTCCTTTTCAACAACAACAATGCTTAAAGAAGCATTGGCAATGAAAAATTTGTTGTATGCCTCAAGGCTTATGCCTAACATACCCAATATAACCAGTTTTATGACACCGCCATGGGATACTATTAAAATATTATTTCCATTATGCTTTTCAATTATTTCATTAACAAATTTCATAGCCCTGTCTTGAACGTTTTTAAGGCTTTTCTCACCGGGAAAAGTGGCAAGATGCGGTGTCAGCCGCCACTTGTCATAATCGTAATCGGGAAGCTTTCTCATTTCCTCGAAGGTCAATCCTTCCCATTCTCCAAAATCAATTTCATTTAAAGATTTATCCCTGACAAGCTCTTTCGACAGGTTCTGGTTTATAATCTCCGCTGTGGTGTAAGCCCTTTTTAATGCACTGGTATAAATAATATCTATGTCCTCTAAAGCTAGCCTTTGGGCTACTGAATTTGCTTGAAGGATTCCTTCGCTGTTAAGCTCCGTATCTATACGTCCCTGACATCGGTTTTCCTTGTTCCAATCGGTTTGGCCATGGCGAACCAGATACAATACTGTCACTTTTCTAATCTTCCTCTCCATAATCGGATTCGTAATCTTGCTTCTCATACACCTTGTACTCATCCCATATTTTCTCAAGACGTTCAAAGGTCTCTTGGATATGGGGTTTTCTGCTCATTCCTATAGCCACAATCAGTGCATTTATTACGCTCAAAGGAGCAACCAGTGAGTCGACAAAGGAAGCCATGTCGCTTCTTGCTGTAATGACATGGTCTGCATTCTTGGCCAAAGGAGAATAAAGACTGTCTGTGATTGCCACAACAGTAGCTCCTTGATTATGGGCAAAACGCATGGCGTTTATTGTTCTTTTGGAATACCTGGGAAAACTTATTCCTATGACCACATCTCCACGGGAAGCATGAATTATCTGCTCAAACATTTCACTGACGCTTGTAGTGTGTACAAGCCTCACATTGTCAAATATCAGGTTGAAATAAAAGCCTAAAAAACTTGCAAGGGGAGCAGAACTTCTTACCCCAAGGATATATATTTTTCTGGCGTTTAAAATACTTTGAACAATATTATTAAAGCTTTCTTGCTCAATTTCCTCCAATGTAGCCTTGATTTTTTCCATATCCGATTGAAGGACACTCTTTAATATGTTTCCTTCATTAATCCTGATGGAGGTTACTTCCATTCGCTGAACGGCAGTAAGTTTACTCTTGTTCATCTCCCTTAAAACTTTTTGAAGTTTTGGATAACCGTCAAATCCGATTTCATTTGCAAATCTTACAACGGTTGATTCGCTTACCCCTACTTCTTCGCCAAGCTTTGCTGCGGTCATGTAAGCCGCTTTGTCATAATGATTTATAATGAAATTGGCTATTAATTTCTGACCCTTGCTAAAATCCTGCATACCTGCTTGAATTATTTTTATTAAGTCCTGATCTTTATCCATTGCTTCATCCCCTTATGTTTCATATTACGTTTCATAAATTGAAATTATCATTTTGTTATCCTTCTTTGACAAACCAAAAATCAAATCTTTATGCTTAAGATTTTTGTTTAAGAAGTCAACTACTTTATATAATTCCAAGTTTGGAGATACTTCTACTGTAGCTTTAAGCTCCAATTTATCATCAAGATCCATGTTTATCCTCCGTAAATGCTTTTTATTTTAATATTACAATTTTGCAGTATAAAAATCAAGCTCTTGCATTTAGAACATGGGTACCAAATTTTATATATAAAGGGCTGAAAACAATCCCGGTTATAATTTTTAAACTTTAGCAAATACTACATCGGGGTGGCGCAGATGATACAAATTGACGATGCCGGCAGCGGAAGCTTTGTTGGAGGAACATGCATTGGAATATATAGACCTGAAGCAAACGAATATTTTTTTGAAATTATTCCTGTTGAGCTTTACAACAAGGAAAACTTTAAGAAAAAACTCTATCTTGATGCAGTGGTAAATATCGTTGAGGAAGCTTTTAAGGCCTTAAACGTACACAGAAATGAAACGGTTGAAATATGCCGCGGATATATGTTTGAAAAGTTGAGGCTTTGGCTTGATGACAACGGTTATTCCTGGTATAGAACCCAAATTAGCGGGCGTATTCAGGAGATTGTAGAGCAAAACTTTGCGCTCTACACAATACGGCTTGGTGTACCGGAAGCCTATATAAAATACACAAAGTACCCCTTCCATTTTCACAAACTTTTACGATGGGTTTTTGCGGACTATGATAATAGAATATCTTTGTGCAAAACCGGATGGCAAAGCTGGGCGAAATATGAAGGAATTCAACGTGAGGTTTATGATGATGTAATGAAGTATTCTCATATATTTTGCTTAAAGTGCGGAAAATATATTAAAAAAGGCAGTAAAATAAAGACTTTGAGATTTGTCAGCAACAAAGAGCATTTTGTCTATCTTCATAGAGAATGCCAAAAGCATTGATGTCCGGTAGAGTAAAATCAGATGATTATTACTTGACACGCCTCATAATGATTTCATCCTGCTTCATTACTTCATTTTCAATGCGTTCCAAAATGTCTGTGTGCTGCTTGTATCCGTCGAACAGAGCTTGAACTTTTGGAGTAAGCTCGTTTTCCAACCGAATAATGTCGTTTTTATCTGCTTTTTCATCTAATTTATTGTTTATTTGAACAAGCTGCTCTTTTATTTCAATGTACATATTTAGGAGCAATTCATACGCCTTTTCATCCATTTTTTACTCCTCCTAATAAGTCATAAATCAAAAGCTTCACTCCGAAAATAATACCAAAAATGATTTTAGTTTTCAAGGTTTTTAATTATTTTTCCGATATTAATTTTTTAGGCATCTTGTTCATATTTTTTAATGAATTCCGAGTAGGTTGTCGGCTGCATGACACCAAAATACAAAGAATGAATGCCAGCGGTAGTAAACTAAGGATTTTTCTCATAAACCAATCCCCTCAATATTTTGTAATGACATGCTATGATTTGGAAAAAAATAATTTAAAATAATTTATTTTCAATCCATATTTTATCATATTAAATTTATTTTTGTCTATTAGTATTTAAAAAGGTAAATTATCTTTTTAACTCCGAATACAATAAAAAACTCAGGTGTCATATAAACTCCTGAGTTTTTTATCTCATTCTTTAAAGAAAAGGTCCAATTAACTATTTTAAACCGGATGAACCCTGTTTTCGTAATCAACCATGTCGGGCTCTATTTTATATTTTTGAGCCTTCCTGTATTGGAAGAACTTCTCTGCCACCTGTGGGAACAGAGCATATGACAAAACGTCCTCGTCTTGCTCTAAGTATTCCTTCATTTCGTTTCTGATCTTGTCAAGCTCGGGCTCAATAAGATCTGCAGGCCTTACTGTAATGGGCTTTTCATCCTTTAGGATATTCTTTTGAACTTCAGGATTTACAGGTGCAGGTGTTTTGCCATATTCACCTTTAATCAGAGCTTTGGATTCTTTTGGAACCATTTTGTATCTTTCACCTGTTACCACATTTAAAACTGCCTGAGTACCTACAATCTGGCTTGTAGGTGTAACCAAAGGAGGATAACCGAAGTCTTCCCTTACTCTCGGCACTTCTTTTAAAACCTCTTCAAACTTATCAACCGCATTGGACTGCTTTAACTGGGACACCAGGTTTGAAAGCATTCCTCCCGGTACCTGGTATTTGAGAGTATTTACATCAACTCCCATTACCTTTACATCAAGAAGTCCTTTTGCGATATATTCTTCTTTAAGAGGTCTGAAGTAGTCGGCAATTTCACTTAATTTATCCAAGTCAAGCCCTGTATCGTATGGAGTATTCTTTAATGATGCAACAAGGGGCTCTGTCGGAGGCTGGGATGTTCCCATTGACATGGGAGAAATAGCGCAGTCTACAATATCGCAGCCTGCTTCAATTGCTTTTAAGTACGTCATTGAAGCAACACCACTGGTATAGTGGGTATGAAGCTGGATTGGTACCTTTATGTTTTCCTTTAATGCTTTGATAAGCTCATATGCAGCATAAGGAACCAGAAGTCCTGCCATGTCTTTTACACATATGGAGTCGGCACCCATTTCCACAAGGGTCTTTGCATCCTTGACAAAAAGTTCAAGGTTGTGTACGGGACTTATTGTATAACAAACCGTACCTTGGGCATGACCGCCTTCTTTTTTGCAGGCTTTTATTGCAGTTTCAATATTTCTAACGTCATTTAATGCGTCAAAAATTCTTATTATATCCATGCCGTTTGCTACACTTTTTTGTACAAAGTACTCTACAACATCATCGGCATAATGCTTGTAACCTAAGAGATTTTGACCTCTTAAAAGCATTTGCAGAGGAGTTTTTTTACAATGGCTTTTTATAATTCTAAGCCTTTCCCATGGGTCTTCATTTAAAAATCTCAAGCAGGCATCAAAGGTTGCACCGCCCCAGACTTCCAATGAATTATAACCAATTTCGTCCAATTTATCTATAATAGGGAGCATTTCTTCAATCCTCATTCTTGTTGCAATAAGAGATTGATGGGCATCCCTTAGCACTGTTTCGGTAATTTTAACCTTAGCCATTTATTCTTACCTCCTTTTTTGCAATAACCGCAAAAGCGGTCTAATCCACTACATTATATCTACCACAACTTAAGCATTTCCAAACAGTGTTATTATTTCCCAAAAGCTTTGCGGACAAATTATTTTAATGAAAGAAGAACCTCTCCAACATTTACGGATGCACCTTTTGAAACATTAATGCTTGCAACTGTGCCGTCATTTGGAGCAACTATTTCATTTTCCATCTTCATTGCTTCAAGGATTAAAAGAACTTGGCCTTTCTTTACCACATCTCCCTGATTTACATTAATATTTAATATAGTACCGGGCATAGGTGCTTTAATTGTTACAGCACCTGCAGGTACTGTATTATCCTTCTTAGGAGCTGCAGCTTTCGGTTCCTGAGCCGGTGCAGGTGCAGGAGCGGGAGCCGGAGCCGGTGTGCTGAAGGTAACTTCCGGTGTTGAAGCGCCGTCCCTGATTTCTTCAACTTCAACTTCATATTGATTTCCGTTTACTTTTATCAAAAACTTTTTCATGTTTAATCCTCCTTATAATTAGATTTTACATCCTTCTTTTTAATCTCTCGATTTTTCCTGTTGCAGACCATACAGGAGATGTTTGAGGTATTCTTCTGAATGATTTTACTACAAGTTTGTATCCCGGTCTTACTTCAAGGGCTGCGATTGCAGCTGATATTGCCAGGATTATTTCTTCATTTATCTGCTCTTTCATAAAATCCTCCCAACTTTATAAAGGAATATTTCCATGCTTTTTCGCAGGTCTGTTTTCTCTCTTGCTTGCAAGCATTTCAAGGGCACTTATAAGTCTTATCCTTGTTGTTGCAGGATCAATAACGTCGTCAACATAACCCCTTGAAGCTGCAACATACGGATTGGAGAATTTCTCACGATATTCTTCTATAAGTCTCTTTCTTGTTTCCATTGGGTCATCGGCAGCTGCTATATCCTTTTTGAAAATGATGTTTGCCGCACCTTCAGGGCCCATAACCGCAATTTCTGCTGATGGCCATGCGAATACCATATCTGCTCCAAGGTGCTTGCTGTTCATGGCAATATATGCACCGCCGTAAGCCTTTCTTACGATAACGTTGATTTTCGGCACAGTAGCTTCGGAGAAAGCATAGAGAAGCTTTGCACCGTGTCTTATTACTCCGCTGTGCTCCTGACCTACACCGGGCAGATATCCGGGTACGTCGGTAAAGGTAATAACCGGGATGTTGAATGCATCACAAAAACGAACAAACCTTGCCGCTTTGTCGGATGAGTTCACATCCAAAACCCCTGCGGAGAATTTCGGCTGGTTTGCAACTATACCAACGGTACCGCCGTTCATTCTGCCGAAACCTATAATAATGTTTTGGGCAAAATGCTTTTGAATTTCAAAGAAATCACCGTTGTCAACAACTGAAGTGATTATATCCATCATGTCATAAGGCTTGTTGGAGTCTCCAGGAATGATATCAGCCAAGTTGTCAGTGATTCTGTTCATATCATCTTGACTCGGAAGTACGGGAACATCTGAAAGATTGTTGTCAGGAAGATAGCTTATGAGCTTTCTGATTTGCTCTATGCACTCTTTTTCATTTGAGCTCCTAAAATGTGCAACACCGCTTATGGAGTTGTGAGTTTCAGCACCGCCCAGCTTTTCGAAGGTCACGTCCTCACCGGTTACGGACTTAATTACCTGGGGACCTGTTATAAACATCTGACTGGTTTTGTCAACCATGAATATAAAGTCGGTTATTGCGGGAGAATATACCGCTCCGCCGGCGCACGGCCCCATGATAACTGAAATCTGAGGTATTACACCGGAAGCTAAAGTGTTTCTGTAGAAAATGTCTCCGAATCCCTTAAGTGAGTCGATTCCTTCCTCAATTCTTGCACCGCCGGAGTCATTAATGCTTATAAACGGTGCTCCCATTTTCATGGCCATATCCATTACTTTTGTAATCTTGGCGGCATGCATTTCACCCAAAGAACCTCCGATTACGGTAAAGTCCTGGGATGAAACAAAGACCAGACGTCCGTCTATGGAACCATATCCGGTTACAACACCGTCTCCAGCGACCTTCTTTTTTTGCATATCAAAGTCAATACTTCTTGTTTCGACAAATGTGTCAATCTCAACAAAGCTGTTTTTGTCAAACAAGGCTTCGATTCTTTCCCTTGCTGTCATTTTACCGGCATCGTGTTGTTTTGCGATTTTTTCAGCTCCTCCACCCTGCTCTACCTGGGCTAGTTTTTCACGGAGAAGGCCTATTTTGTCTACTTTGTCCATCAATCTCCCACCTCTTGTCATTTATTATTAAATTTGTATCCAGTAGCTTCTAATTGTTGTCCTGATGCATTTTGTGCAATTTAATTATAGCTTTAAACCTAAATATTTGCTACTTCTTTTTTTTATTATATGATATTATTACCTGGTTATAATTATTATAAATTATATCCTACTTTATTTCATATTGCAATATTTTTCCCGAATGTTTATGATAGAAAAATAAAAAGGCTTAAATCCTTTAATATCTTTATAATAGTACCTTTATAATAATACCTTTATAGATTTTTTACAAAATCAACAAAATATATGTCGGTTTTATATCTAGAATTTTAATGTTTTTGACGATAAAATTTATGATATAAACAATTTAAATAATTGTAAAAGGCTGGGTGGTTAAATTGTCAAGCGATTTGCTTGTCCAGAGCGACTCTCCTATTTTCTGCAGAGTCTCAATAAATAATGATGAAAAGTGGGTCCACGGCATAATTACATATATTAATCTGGATAAAAATATTGCCGAGGTATTTCTTTCTGCGAAATATTTTAAAAGCTATTTCAATGAAGGAAGTAAAATCGTCATCAAATCCCTTGATGAAAACAGCGAAACACTGTTTACAGGAAGTGTTTCAAAAAAAGTAATCTCCATAAGAAAACAAGCCATTACAATACAGATAAACAAAGTTTTAAGCTACAGCAATCAAAGAAAACATGAGAGATTTCGTGTAAACTACCCATGCCGGATAAGGTACGAAGAAAACGTATCATATATTGCCTCTGTGTCGGATATAAGCCTTGGAGGAGGCTTGATATACTCCGACGATTTGTTTGAAGAAGGAAAGGAAGTTGGTATTGACGTATTTGTAACGTCAAAAATATCAATATCCTTTACCTGCAAGATTATTAGAAGGATTGCAAATAAAAACGGCGGTTACAACTATGGTGTGCAGCTTATCGATGTTGATAAGGAAAATCACAATCTTTTATTTGAGTTGATTGAATATCTTCAAACACAAAAAAAGCTTTTGGCCCGTGAGTGGAATATGTTCAACAGGCTTAAATATTCCGTATATGCAATATCCATACTGGGGATTTTTCTCTTGATTTTCATAGTTTTCGCATCAAAAGCAATCTAAGGGGCATAGAGCCCCTTAAAATATTTTAATTTAACATCTGCAATAAAATTAATTGCTTTTATACTATTTTTTCAATACACACCAGTATCGGCGGGCAGTTTGCCTGATTTATAAAATCGGTACACTGAACAATAAACTTCTTTTGGTCCACACCTTTTAAGAACTCAAGGACCTTTTCTTTTTCTTCAAAGCCGCTGTCTCCTCCGTAGTAAATGACAACAGTTATAATGCCTCCCGTTACAAGAAGGTCCATGGACTTTGACAGTGCCTCAATGGTTGTCTCGGGCCTGGTACCGATGCTGTGGTCCCCTGACGGAAGGTAGCCTAAATTAAACATCACTGCCTTTACAGGAGAATCAATATACTTGTCCATGTTTTGATGCCCGTCTTTTATAAGCGTAACTCTGTCAATAAGCTTTAAGTCCGTTAGTTTTTTTTGTGTATTGGATATTGCCCTATCCTGTATGTCAAAGCCGAAAACCCTGCCGTTTTCACCCACAAGACTTGCAAGGAAAACTGTATCGTTTCCGTTTCCGCAAGTTGCATCAACAACTGTGTCCCCTTCTTTGACAAACATTTTGATATAATCATGGGACTGTCCCAAAGAATTCTTAATAGTCTGCATAACTTGCCTCATCCAACCGTCATGATGATATCCCTGATAATTTTTGCTGCAAGGAGCGCCGTCCTGTCCGATTGGTCATAGTGGGGCGAAACCTCCACAATATCAAACCCGACAAGATTGGTTCCCTTAAACAGATGTATAGAGTCAAGAAGCTCCCTGGAGCTGATTCCGCCAGGCTCCGGTGTGCCTGTGCCATTGGCATAGGCAGGGTCTACCACGTCAATATCAAGGGTTATGTATATGGGTTTGTCCTTGATGGTATCCATGATACGGCTTAAAGGCTCAAAAACGTCAATGGTGTACATATTGGTGTGTTTTTTCGCATATTCAAACTCATCTTTGGTGCCGGACCTAATACCGAACTGGTAAATATTTTTACCCGGCATAAAGTCAACCAAGCGTCTTACAGCCGATGCATGAGAATTCGGACAGCCAAGGTATCCTTCCCTTAAATCTGCGTGGGCATCAAACTGAACTACTATCAAGTCGGACCCATACTTTTCATACACCTTTTTTATTACCGGAACGCTGATAAGATGCTCGCCTCCGATAAAAAGCGGAAATTTATTGTCATTGAGTATTTCCTCTGCCGCATTTCCAATAAGCTCTAAGCTTTTATCTACATTACCGAAGGGTATATCCAAGTCACCGGCATCAAAGAAAGAACACTCGGTCAATTCCCTGTCCATATATATGCTGTATTCTTCGATACCTATGGATACTTCCCTGATTTTCTGCGGTCCAAACCTTGTTCCCGGTCTGAAGCTGCAGGTAAAATCCATCGGAACACCCACCATAACTATAGATGAATCGTCATAACTGTCACAACTTGCCATAAATTTTGTCGACAATGTAGAATTTCCGTCTCTTAAACTCATGTTAATACCTCATCAAATCAAATTATAAATTATTTTACCAAATCTTTGGCAAACTTCGGAAGCATGAATGCTGCTTTGTGAATTTGCGGGCAGTAATACTTGGTGTCGATATCCGGTATGGAGTTTATGTCGGTTTCTAAAGGATCATATTTCTTTGAACCCATTGTAAAGCTCCAAAATCCTGTAGGATATGTTGGAACTGCACAGGTGTAAAGCCTTGTTATCGGGAACAATGACTTAACATCCTTAATTACTCTTTTTATAAGCTCTTTCTCAATGAAAGGCGATTCGGTCTGTGCAACAAATATACCGTCTTCTTTCAGGGCCTCATATACCGACCTGTAAAAATCAAGGGCAAACAAGCCTTCAGCAGGTCCTATAGGGTCTGTTGAATCAATCATTATAACATCAAATTCATTTTTGTGTTCTTTTACGTATTTAATACCGTCTCCTACCACTACCTCAACTTTTTCGTGTTCCAAAGCACAGCTAATCTCAGGAAGATACTGCTTTGACACCTCAATAACACGTCCGTCTATTTCGCATAAAACAGCTTTTTCAATGGAAGGATGCTTTATAATTTCTCTTATTGAGCCTCCATCCCCGCCACCGATAACCAGTGCTTTTTTCGGGTTTTTATGAGTAAACAGCGGAATATGGGTTATCATTTCATGATAGACAAATTCATCCTCAATTGTGGTCTGAACTATTCCGTCTAGAAGGAGCATTCTGCCAAACTGCTCGGTATCTATAACTGATAATTCCTGATACTCTGTTTTTTCAGTATGTAAAGTCTTTTTTGTCTTGCATGTAATTCCCAATGAAGCGGTCTGATACTCCGTAAACCAAAGTTCCATTTGATTCAACTCCTGTTCTATATATTTTTAAGTAACGACACCTTGCCGTTTATTTTTACAGCAATTAATATTTTAAATTGGAAATAGTGTTTTGTCAAAACATTATATCAAATATTGTAGAAAAAGTTATGCATTTTCGTTACCGTTCATCTAAAAAAGAATTTATCTCCCAATCCGTCAAGTTTCTCCACGAACCTTCCTTTAAATCCCCCAAGGATACGTTACCTATGGAGACTCTTATAAGCTTTATTACAGGACAGCCTATTTTATTGCACATTTTACGGACTTGACGGTTCTTTCCCTCGTGTATGGTTATTCTAACTTTGGATATTTTGCCGTCACTTTTCAAAATCTCAAGATTGGCCGGGCTTGTGAGGTAATCATCGATTTGTAAGCCTTTATTAAATTGCATTATGGCATCCTTTGAAGGAACACCCATCAATACGGCTTCATAAACCTTTTTTATCTCATGCTTTGGGTGGGTCAGCCTGTAGGAAAAATCACCGTCATTAGTAAGCAGTAAAAGACCTGAGGTATCATAGTCAAGCCTTCCTACAGGGAAAACTCTTTCCTTTACATCTTTGACCAGATCCAGCACCGTCTTTCTCCCAAACTGGTCCTTTACCGAGCTTATGTACCCCACCGGCTTGTTTAATGCTATGTAAACCTTTCTTTTTTCCATTTTGACCGGCTTTCCGTCAACCTCTACTATATCATTTAAAGAAACCTTTCTACCCATTTGGGTGACTGTTTCCCCATTAATACGGACTCTGCCCTGAAGAATCAGCTCTTCTGCCTTTCTTCTGGATGCAATGCCGCATTCCGCAATGTACTTTTGCAGTCTTATCTCTTTCATAAAGATAACTCAATCCTTCTTAAATCCTTTTTTCCCTTATTGCATTTAAAATATTATCATAAAATCATCCGTTTTTAAATTATTCAAATTAACATTCTTATAAAGAAAAAGTGGGCTTGTTCCCACTTATTCATCTTCGTCTTCTTTTGCGCATTTGGCGTTTACATCACTTGGCTTTATTTCTTTTTTTACTTTAAGGTTTTTCTTTACGGAATCCTTTGCTTTTTCAATAATCTCCGGAATCAAATCCAGAACCTTTTCCAAAGATGAATTGATATTTACAGGCAGGAGCTTTATCTGTCCCTGGCCTACCACCATAAATGCCACCGGGTTTATACTGACTCCGGCACCGCTACCTCCCGCAAAGGGAAACTTGCTTTCGGGCTTGTTGCTGTCATCATCGGAACTGTCTTCGTCTTTTTTCTCAATGGTGCAGCGCGAAGCAAACTCTCCTCCCCCTGCCGCGAAACCGAAGGTTACTTTTGAAATAGGTATAATCACCGTTCCATCCGGTGCTTGAACTGCGTCTCCCACTATGGTGTTTACATCAACCATTTCTTTAATGCTTTCCATTGCTGTTGCCATTAAACCTTGGATAGGATGTTCTGCCATTATTTATCACCACCTGGAATTTTATTTTTGCAAAAACTGTATCCTATTTATACACTGCAACATTTCTTTTTACATTGATAAAACCGATTTTTGATTTTATTAAGTGCTTGAGTATCATCAAACCTATAACAATAATATAAACAATTTTAACCTTAAATATACAAAATAGTTCAAGGCTAAACTTTTTTCCTGTGAAGTCCGGCCTTATTTCCACCCTTTTCTCTTTTACATCCGTGAAACTGTGAAGTATGGAGGCAAGGATTCCTGCCGCACTCCATGCAATTCCTGCGAGTATTGCGGTATAGGATGCATTGCCTGTTCCAATCACCGCCACAAGCTCCAATTTTTCGATAGGTATCCTGCATTTTATGTATCTTAATATTTTCCTTATTATTTCTTTATTTTTTTCATAATGGTTTTTGCTTTTTTCTATGTTTTGTATGATTTTTTTATAGTCTTCAAATATCCCATTCTTTTTATTTTTTTGCTTGGGTATTTTTAATTTAATCCTTTTTTTAAACACAAAAAAAGATATCTCAAAGCGGTTATTCTGTCCGCCTATTTTATATTCAACAACAATATTTATTTTTAAAAACAGTATCAATACAATTAGTATAATAACTATTAATGCAAAAATCATTCTATAAAACATTGCCGCACCTCATTTACTTATTTTTGCCTATAAAAACAAAAAATACACATGGTTTGTGTATTTTTATGCGGCAATTAAAATTTATAAAGTTTTTTATAAAAGCATTTAGAATCCTTGAGCTTCTATTGAATATAAAATACCGTTGGCAAAAGCCAGTGAAAAACAGACAACACTTAGAGCAATTATTGTCAAGACCACTGCAATTCGTCTGTTTTCGCTCATTTCTTCATACTGTACACTACACTCGCTGATTCTGTCCCAAGGGGTAATACCTCTTCTGGTTAATTCATAATACCCGAAAATATAGGATATACTTGTGAAAATCCCCAATCCCATACCCAGTATCCATACCAGGATACTTCTTTTTAGAGATTTATTAAAGTCAGGTATTTCGGAATCAACGGTTCTCACCTTTACTTTCAGCAACCATTTTCCGGGAGTAGTCCCCCAAGATGAAATCAATTTTGCTTCAGCAAGGGCCCAGATAAAATAAGTTCCCATACTAAGTAATATAGGTTCAAACATACTGCCCGAAAAGAAAAACAATTGAATTAGTCTTACAATAGTGTCAATAATAAATATATCAACCATTCTGGCCCAAAATCTCACCCACGGCTGAGCTCTAAACAAGCTATAAGGCTTTTGGGGTTCGGTTTTTCTATCGTATTCATTCATTTAAATCACCCTAGATCATCGCTATTTATTTCTATACTTTCTTGTTTCTCCAACTCTTTATTGTCTTTTTCCTGTTCGCTATTTTGATTAACTTCTACAGCTTCATGTATATCGCTCAGCTCAAATATGGGTAGATCCGAATCGGACTTAAAACCGAAGCTTCTGAAAAACTCGTCAGTAGTTTCATACAATACGGGTTTTCCCGGAGCCTCCAATCTTCCGGCTTCCTTGATCAGATTTTTTTCAAGGAGTTTTGAAACCGCACTGTCAGAGTTTACTCCCCTTATCTGCTCAATCCTTGCTTTAGTTATAGGTCTATTATAGGCAATAATTGCCAAGGTTTCAAGGGCTGCTTGAGACAAACCGCTCCTCTGCTTGGGCTCAAAAAGCTGTTTTACATAATCATAGTACTCAGGCTTTGAACAAAGCTGGTAACCGTTGTTTATTTCCCTTATGGTAATACCCCGGGAGGGGTTGTTGTTATAGTTCACTATCATATTGTTTAAAACAAGTTTGATTGTCTTTTTATCAATACCTATAATACTGCTAAGCTTTTCAACGGAAATTTTGTCTCCCGAAGCAAAAAGCATTCCTTCAAGTATTCCTTCGAGCTTTCTTAAATCCACTTATATCACTCCAACCCCTATGAGTTTTCTGCTGCAATATTTTCATCGTCTATATCCTCAAGATTGGTATTTTCACATTTGCAGACCGTAATATCGGCAAACTGTTTTGGCTGTATCAGTGTAATTTTTTTGAGCTTTGCCAGCTCTAATATAGCTAGAAAACCTGTAACAATTTCAAGTTTGGACCTGGTTTTGGGAGAAAAAAGCTCCGAAAACTTGAAAATCGGTTTTTTAAGAAGAGTCCTGATGATATCTTTGATTTTACTGCGCAAGGATACCTTTTCATGTTGCAGTATCTGGGTCATTTTTCCTATATTTTTATTCATTTTTCTTTCATTTCTTTCAATCAACTCAACATAGACCCTTTTAAGCTCATCATAAGAAAGCTCTAAAGGCTCGTCCTCGCGCTTGATATCAATATCCTCGGGACCTCTGTAAAAATACTTTTCGCACTCCTTCTCCCTTGTTTTCAGGATTTCGGTAAACCTCTTGTATTTCTTATACTCAATGAGTTTTAAAACCAGCTCTTCCCTTGGGTCCAGCTCCTCCTCTTCTTTTTCTTTCTTTGGACTCGGGAGTAAAAGCTTTGACTTTATGTGAAGAAGTGTTGCTGCCATTACCAGAAATTCACTGGCTATTTCCAAATCAAGCTCCTGCATTGCAAAAAGGTAGTCCATGTATTGATCAGTTATTTCGTGTATAGGTATATCATAGATATTTATCTGGTTTTTTTCTATTAGGTGATACAATAAATCAAACGGTCCTTCAAAGTTTTGTATTTTTATAGTACATGCTTTTGACAACACACTTTCCAAAAAAATTCACCACCCTTATAGGCCCATAGAAAAAAGGTTACATAAAATCTATCTTCATGGCTTTCCTTACTTCTTCAAGAGTTTCACCGGCAACCTTTCTTGCTTTTTCGTTTCCGTTTGCTAAAACCTCTTTTACGATACCCGGATTTTCAATTATCTTTTGTCTTCTTTCATATATAGGCTCAAGATGCTCCACCATCTTGTTTGCAAGGTTTTTCTTGCATTGTACGCATCCTATTTTACCGCCTCTGCACTGCTCCTCAATTTCAGAAACTTCATTTTCATTAAATACCTTGTGAAAGGAAAATACCGTGCACACCTCAGGGTGACCGGGGTCATCCTTCCTGATTCTTGCCGGATCCGTTATCATTGTGCTTACTTTCTTTCTTATTTCATCCGGACTGTCGGACAGGGCTATGGTATTGCCGTAGCTTTTGCTCATCTTTCTGCCGTCGGTACCGGGCAATACTTTTGCCTTTGTCAAAATTGCCTGAGGCTCGGGGAACACTTCACCAAACAAATAATTGAATCTCCTTGCAATCTCCCTGGTCAACTCAAGATGCGGAAGCTGGTCTTCTCCCACAGGGACAAATCCAGCCTTGTAGATTAATATATCGGCAGCCTGAAGACACGGATATCCCAAAAATCCGTAGGTGGTAATATTCTTATCCTTCAACTGATTCAGCTGGTCCTTGTATGTCGGGCAACGGAGCAGCCATGAAAGAGGTGTTGTCATGGAAAACAACAAATGCAGTTCTGCATGCTCTTTTATGCTTGACTGCAAAAATATTACGCATTTTTCAGGGTCGAGACCTGCACTTATCCAATCTATAACAAGGTCATTTATATTATTCTTAATTTGCGAGGTATCTTCATATCCTGTTGTAAGGGCATGCCAATCGGCAACAAAAAAATAACACTCGTAATCATCCTGAAGCTTTACCCAGTTTTCCAAAGCTCCGAAATAATTGCCCAGATGCAAAGCTCCTGTAGGCCTCATGCCGCTCAATATAGTACCTTTTTTCACTAAGACTTCACTCTCCCTAATATTTCTTCATTTTTCTCTCGTTTTCTCACTCAATCATAGAAT
>NZ_DAORXT010000012.1:0-47024 GCF_035371925.1 Acetivibrio sp.
ATATAATTTACATTTTGTGATAATTTTTGTAATTAAGTTTTATAAATAACTATTTAAAATTTACCATTATATTATACACGATTTTATTTTATAATAAAACATTAAAAAAATTTTAAAGAAATTCTAAATTAATTATAAACAATTATTTTCTATATATTTATATAATAATTATTATTTTTGTTATGTTTAAAATATTTAACAAGTGGTATTAATAAATATATCATTAGTAAATATATGAATTGGAGGAATGGTAAATGAAGAAGCTTTGGAAGTGTTCGGTATGCGGATATATTCATGAAGGGGATGAGGCACCGGAAAAGTGCCCGAAATGTGATGCTCCAAGGGACAAATTTGCCCAGCTTAGCGATGAAGATGCCAACAAGGTATATATCTCTGACAGGACAAATGATATTCATATGGAGATTGTTAACCTTGCAGGCAGAATAATAGAACTCTGCGACGAAGGTATAAAAATAAATCTGGACCCAACATGCGTGGAAGCATTTAATAGAGCCAAGAATGAATTATGGGTTGTAAAGCAAAGGTCAAAAGCCGAAATGGAAAGTCACATGAAGAGAGGAAAATGGTAAACATATAGAAAGCTATTCGTTTTCCCTTATAAGCCATTCTAAAAATTTCACATAGTATCCTGTTATCGGCAGGAAAATGATGGCACTCAAGACATTGAAAATTGTGTGGGCATTGGCAATCAGGCGGGTTTTGTCCTGACCGATGCCGAAAGTGACAGCCTGAACCAGTGAAGCAAAAGGTTTTAGTAGAATAATGGCTATTATGACGCCAATAACATTATAGAGGGTATGGGCCCATGCAGCTCGCTTTGCAGAAATAGAGGCGCCGATACTGGAAAGTTGTGCAGTGATACATGTTCCGATATTGTCGCCTAAGGTAAGTCCCAGTGCAGACTCAAATCCGATAAGTCCTGCATTGAAAAGGACAATCGTAATTCCTACAGTAGCGCTGCTGCTTTGAATAAGCATGGTTGTTACCATGCCGATAAGAAGGGCGATTAAGGGATTTTGTCCATAAGTCTTGAAAAGTTCGTAAATACTTTGGTTTTCTTTTATGTACGGAACGCCGGAGTTTAGTATGTTAAGCCCTGCAAACATGATACCAAGGCCGGTCAGTGCCCAGCCCATGTTTGTAAGGCTTTTTCTTTTTGAGAAGAAAGCAATCAAAAGCCCCAGCCCGATTATGATATTTGCGGAGTTGGTGAGGTTAAAGGACATGAGCTGGGCTGTTATTGTGGTACCGATGTTTGCACCGTATATGATACCCACAGCTTGGGTTAGTTTCAGCATTCCGGAGTTTACCAGTCCAACGGTTATAACAGTTATAGCTGCACTGCTTTGAACCAGTGCCGTAATGACAGCACCGGTAAGGGTTGCCATCGGCACTTTGGCGGTAAAGAGGGACAGGCACTTTTTCATCCTGCGGATATTTGCCTTTTCAAGACTTGTGCTCATAAGCTTTACACCGTATACAATGCAGACTGTGCCGATTATTATATTTACAATAAGTATAGCAAGTCTAAAATTCATTCTTTTTTTATACCGTTCCTTAAAAATTTATAAGCCCCGTTCCTATAATAAAAGATAAGCGCAATGAATCAAAATTAGAACAAAAAATTCGGACAATTAAAAAAGTTTGAGTAAACTTTGAAACTTCAGTATAAAGTTATAAAAAGCAACATAGTTTTATAGGAGAAAAACTAACAGGAAAAAGGTGGTTTAGTGTCTACTTTTCCGAGCAATATAATATATAACTTCTTAATAGCCTTTGGGGTAATTGTAGGTGCAAGCCTTTTTGCAGGATTAGGGGCATTGATAAACGATCATCCTCCCCTAAAAAGCATGTTTCAAATAGCAAGCTCCATTAAAATCTGGGCGGTGGCCGTTGCTCTGGGCGGTACGTTTTCCACTTTTGAGATACTGGAGAAAGGCATATTCAAAGGGGAAATAAGGTCCATAATCAAACAGGCGGTTTACGTTGTAGTAGCTGTAATTGGAGCCAATGTGGGATATGGCTTTATTAGGCTTGTCCAAAGATGTGGGGAGACAATGTTCAAATGAGAAGAATTGCTTATAATTTCTTTATCTGCTTTGTTACCGGGCTATTTGGAGGAATTCTGATAGGATGTACTTTAATGAGTACATTGGTAAGTTACAGGATAGATAAGTACCATGAGGAAATAATACTGCTGAAAACCCGTATTGAGGAAAGTGATGCGAAATACAACAAGCTTAAGGAATCCTTTGACAGCATGAACAAGAAAAAGTTTCTGGTCTCCGATATTGAGGTATTTCTCATTTGCAAAGGCAATGAGGAAGACGGCTTTGACAAAATGCAGCTTGAAAAGTATATTAAAGACAGGTATCAAGACCTTTTGTGGAAGGAAGTCAAAAATATAGATATGGATTTGGTGGTAAAGCTTGTGGACGAGGATATTTACAGGATTGAGGATAAAAATTACAAGCTGTCGGTAAACAGGGTTCTAATTTCCGATGTGTTTAAAATATGGGTAACTGTAAAGAAAATTGACTAAATTTTTATGATATAATTATAAAATAAGCAATAATTTGTAGAAACAGAGGCGATAATATGGAATTTGATACTTTCAGGGAAATGATCGAAAAAAGCGACAGTATTGTATTCTTTGGCGGGGCAGGAATATCTACCGAAAGTGGGATTCCTGATTTTAGAACTAATGGGGGAATATACAATCAAAAGAATACGTATTCTTATCCGCCGGAGGTTATGCTAAGCCATAGTTTTTTTATAGAGCATACCAAGGAGTTTTTCAAATTTTACAAAGATAAAATGATATACAAGGATGCAAAGCCCAACGCTGCTCATATTGCGCTGGCAGAACTGGAGAGGCGGGGTAAGCTGAAAGCGGTGATAACCCAGAACATTGATGGGCTGCATCAGGCGGCCGGGTCTAAAAATGTTATTGAGCTCCATGGAAGTGTTCACAGGAATAATTGCATGAACTGCAACGAAAGTTATGATTTGGACTATGTTTTAAACAGCCCTGAGATTGTGCCGCAGTGCAGAAAATGCAACGGAATTGTTAAGCCCTGTGTGGTTTTGTATGAGGAGCCTTTAGATACCGATAGTATAAATCGGGCAGTGGATTTCATAGAGTCGGCAGATATGTTGATTGTAGGCGGAACTTCCCTTGTGGTATATCCTGCAGCAGGACTTATTCAGTATTACCGGGGGGACAGGCTTGTTCTTATAAACAAGTCGGAGACACCGTATGACGGCAAGGCTGACCTTATTATAAGGGATAGCATAGGTAAAGCGCTAAGTAGAGTTATTTAGTACTTAAAGGCAAAATAAACGGATTGTCTCGTTTGTAAATGAGACAATCCGTTTGGAATATAGATATTTATTTTTCAAGTACAGTTATTGTTTTGATTTTAACTTCCTCCAGAGGAACAGATTTTTCACTAGGCATGGATGGGTTTTGAGCAACAGGGGTATCTGCGATTTTATCCAACACATCTTCCCCCTCTATAAGCTTTCCAAAAGCTGCGTAGTCTCCGTCAAGGCCCGGTGCGTCTGCATGCATGATAAAGAATTGGGAGGTTGCAGAGTTTGGATCGTTGGACTTACGAGCCATGGATATTACTCCTCTAGTGTGGGATAGCGTGTTTTGATTAAAGCCGTTGCTGGCAAACTCACCTTTTATGTTTTTTCCGGAGCCGCCGGTACCATCACCGTTTGGGTCACCACCCTGTATCATAAAGCCTTTTATTATTCTGTGGAAAGTGAGACCGTCATAGAAGCCTTCTTCCGCAAGGCTTATAAAATTTTGAACAGTTTCGGGTGCGTATTCCGGATACAGTTCTAAGATCATTTTGCCCCCGTCTTCCATTTCAATCTGCACTTTCGGGTGTTTGACAGTGGTGTTTGAATCCTTGCAGCCAACGGTGAAGACCGCAGTCATTAAGCAAATCAAAATAATTGCAAGAAATTTTGTGTTAATCCTTCCAAGCATTTTAAAACCTCCATATCCTAAAAGTTCTAAAGAAATAATACAACATTTTTTGGGGTATGTCTACATAATGTAAGCCTTTTTAATGGATTTATAGACTTGTATTAAATATAACTATTGGATTTGAGACTATTAAATGGTATAATGTGAGTTGACTCAATTGTGTTGTGTAATTATAGGAGGGAAAATATTGTGATTGAAAAAATAGATAGGCTTATAATTCCGCCGGATTATAATCCGGCTTTATCGGTTAGAGAGACAGAAACTGCAATAAAAAAGATAAAGGACTTTTTTGAGACGGCATTGGCAGCAGAATTGAACTTGAGCAGGGTTTCGGCGCCTCTTTTTGTAAGACCCGAGACTGGAATGAACGATAATTTAAACGGTGTGGAAAGACCTGTGTCTTTTGATGTAAAAGCTATTGACGGAAATACTGTTGAGATTGTGCATTCCCTCGCAAAATGGAAGCGTATGGCTTTGGCAAAGTACGGATTTAAAGTTGGAGAAGGGCTTTATACCGACATGAATGCCATAAGAAGGGACGAGGATTTGGACAACCTTCATTCCATATATGTGGATCAATGGGACTGGGAATTGGTAATTAATAAAGAGGATAGAAATGAAGAAACATTAAAGGGCATTGTGAAAAAAATATTCAATGCATTGAAGAAGACCGAAGACTTTGTTGCTGGGCAGTATCCTCAAATACCAAAAATATTGCCGGAAGAGATATTCTTTATTACAACGCAGGAACTGGAAGATATGTATCCTACTCTTTCTCCGAAGGAAAGGGAGGATGCCATTGCAAAGGAGAAAAAAGCAGTATTTGTTATGCAAATCGGCGGCGTTTTAAAATCCGGAAAGAAGCATGACGGCAGAGCACCGGATTACGATGACTGGGCATTAAACGGGGACATCATTTTATGGTATCCTTTGCTGGAAAGAGCCTTTGAAATATCTTCCATGGGAATAAGAGTGGATGAGGATTCATTGATAAGCCAGCTTAAAGAAGCAGGTTGCGAAGAAAGAAAAGAAATGAAGTTCCACAAAGATTTATTGGAAGGAAAGCTTCCTTATACAGTAGGAGGAGGCATCGGACAATCGAGAATTTGTATGTATTTTCTGAAAAAGGCCCATATAGGAGAGGTTCAATCTTCAATATGGCCGGATTCAATGATTGAAATTTGTGAAAATGCAAATATTTATTTATTATAGATTATATTCATTTTGGAAAAACTAAAACATCACTTTACAAGAAGGGGTTAGTGGAAATGAAAACTACATTGGTAAAAAGTCTTTATAGAGAGACAAGAGATTATGCGGGAAAAGAAATAGTTGTTGCGGGATGGGTCCGCACCATAAGGGATTCAAAGTCTTTCGGATTTATTGAATTAAATGACGGTTCATTTTTCAAGAATCTTCAAATTGTGTTTGAAGAGGCTAATATTCAGAATTTTAAAGAAATAGCAAAGCTCCCGGTGGGTTCTGCAATTATTGTGCATGGAGTTTTGATTGAGACTCCAAATGCAAAGCAGCCTTTTGAGTTAAAGGCATCTAAAATTGAGATAGAGGGGGCATCGACTCCCGAGTATCCTCTGCAAAAGAAGAAACACTCTTTTGAGTTTTTAAGGACAATTGCACACTTAAGACCCAGGACAAATACATTTTCGGCAGTGTTCAGAGTAAGGTCCCTTGTGGCATATGCTATACACAAATTTTTCCAGGAGAGAGGCTTTGTATATGTTCACACTCCAATTATCACGGGAAGTGATGCGGAAGGGGCAGGCCAGATGTTCAGAGTTACAACCCTTGATATGAACAACCTGCCGAAAAATGAAGACGGAAAAGTGGACTTTACAAAGGACTTTTTTGACAGGGAAACAAACCTCACTGTCAGCGGACAGCTTGAGGGAGAGACATATAGTATGGCCTTCAGGAACATATACACCTTTGGGCCGACTTTCAGAGCTGAAAATTCCAATACGGCAAGACATGCGGCAGAATTTTGGATGGTGGAGCCGGAGATAGCTTTTGCCGACCTTAAAGATGATATGGAGCTTGCAGAGGACATGCTCAAATATATCATAAATTACTGTTTGGAAAATGCTCCCGAGGAGATGGAATTCTTTAACAAGTTTATTGACAATACACTGCTTGAGAGGTTAAACAATATTGTAAATTCCGAGTTTGCTCATGTTACATATACCGAGGCTATTGATATTTTGCTAAAAGCAGACCAAAAATTTGAGTATCCTGTAAAGTGGGGAAATGACCTGCAGACCGAGCATGAGAGATACCTTACAGAGCAGGTATTTAAAAAGCCAGTGTTTGTTACTGACTATCCGAAGGATATAAAAGCCTTTTACATGAGGATGAATGACGATAATAAAACCGTTGCGGCAATGGACCTTCTTGTACCCGGAGTCGGTGAGATAATCGGCGGAAGCCAGAGGGAAGAAAGACTGGATCTTTTGGAAAAGAGAATGCAGGAGCTTGGACTTAAAATGGAGGACTACTGGTGGTACTTAGACCTTCGCAGGTACGGCAGCACCAGACATGCAGGCTTCGGATTGGGATTTGAGAGGGCAATAATGTATATTACAGGTATGACAAACATCAGAGATGTAATACCTTTCCCGAGAACTGTTCATTCAGCGGATTTTTAATTCTAATAATTAAAAAAGAAAGGGACGCACAACCCTTTCTTTTTTATATCTTTATAATTACTGTTCTATAGGAGTTTTTATAGGAGTTTTTCTATTTACGGTTCGCTTCCCGACACGAGTCTTCCCGATACATAGAGAGCTATACGGTTTGAATTTGAATAGTCGTGTGCCGAGGAAGAGAATGAATAATCGTTTGATTGGCTGTAATTGGACCAATCATCCTTTGAAAACCTTGCCTGAACTTCTACACTCATACCTGGCTCAATAGTTCCGGCTCCTTCAGTAAAGCCTATTTCCAGATAATAGTCGGCATTGCTTTTGGATGAATTAAGCTTTACAAATTTTCCGGTAACATTAGAGTTCCCTGCAGAGCTCCAGTCACACCAGAACTGCTGGCCTTTTTCGCCGTCAATAGTGTAATAGTATCTTATTTTAACATCCGACAGCTTTACAGCCGAATTGGAGCTGTTGGTGAGCTTAAATCTCGGATTTATAGAGCTTGTATTGTCGGAACCGTTACCGTTGGCGTATTGCAATACTATTTTACCACCACTGCTGTTTCCTGTGGACGGCCCGGATGATGTTCTGGTTGGATTGGTGGCTGACCTGGTTGCTGTGCTGGATAAAGCAGGTGGAGTGTTGGTTGGATTAAATGGTGTGTTGGTTGGTGCTAAAGTATTCTGTGGCAAGAAATCTTCACTTGGGCTGTCTGTGTTTGCCGGACTTTCTGTTGCTGCATCGGAAGACGGCAGGCTTTCAGGGGTTGATTGCGGCATATCGGTTTCTTGAGGTTTGGCAGAAGAACCGTTGTCGCCGGAACCTATGCCCGGTACCAATCCATTTTCCTTTTGCTCAAAGTAAATATGGTACATGGCGTTTGCCATTGCCACTTCAGCCTGTGCCCAATAACGGTGATAAGTCATTACAGGATCTTTGCCGTTCTTTATGGCTTCTTCCACCATTTTGTAGTCTTTGTCTTCTTTGTATTTCGGACGAAGGTCTATAAAGGTTATTCCGTTCTTTATCTCTGCACCTTGGGCATTTACTCCGGTATAATCGAGGGGAATATATACTTCATCAAAGAAACGTTTGTAATCTGCTTTTGATTCCTTTGCAGCCACGCCCTTTTTATCTCTGTAGTTGTGCCACATTCTGTCGAGCAGCTGTTTGGCTGTCTCGCGGGCCTTGTCATCAATTTTCTTTTCGTGTTTCTCGGTAGCGGCTGCATAGTAAATGAGCGCTTTAGCATATGAAGCAGTTACCCCTACGTCAACAGTCCAGTCTTTGACAGTACAGTGGAGGTTTTTATTTTCACTGGGTTTTCCCTTCCATGGGTCGGGTTGGCCGGACCACTCCAAAGTAGATGGAATTTCATAGGTTCCGTCATTTTTTAAACGGGTATTTTCTATTGCCCATGAAGCCCATTTCTTGCAAAGATTCTTAATCTGGCGGTCTCCGGTCAAATAGTAATATTCCATAACCCTTTCCATTGACCATGCTTGAAATCCAAACCAATTGTTGCTTGGCGGATCATGGTAAACGGGTTGCCAGTCATAGACCATGTCATAGAAGGTGCTTGCGCCTTCGGGATATTTGCGGTACGAGCCTTCCCAACTGTTGGTTACACCGCCTGCTATGGCTCCTTCGGAACTTTGAAGATACTGATACAGTTCCAGTTGGCGTTTAAGGCTTTGTTCCCAGTCTTTCTTTGCGTTTTTGGATTTTGGTGTCAGTACGGATTCCTTTGCCAGTGCGTAGGCGGCCACCGGATTTTGATAGCCCTGATGGCAGTGTGAGCTTCCGATTCTCCAGCTCCATGCGCCGTTGATATCGCCTCCCCATGAGGCATACCAGGATAAAAGATAATGGCAGCTGTCATATCCCGTACCGGCTTTTTGGCTGTCTTGCACCCCTATTGGCCTGAAATACTTGTCAAAGAAAGTATACCTAAGATAGTCCCCCATTTTTGATGCTTTCTCAAAGTAGGGCTGAAGCTCTTTTTCATTTCCCTGCTCTTTGGACCAAAGATATGCCCAATAGGTTGCCTGAACCTGTCTTGCATCGGCATCGGAGGCGGAAGTGTAGCGCCATTGCTTTGCAGGCTCTCCAAAGTTTCCGAAAATCTTAAGAAATCCGCCGTTATTGACTTGCCCCCATTTAAAGTCTTCCCAAGAAGGGTGGGGGACTGTTTCCCAGACGGATTCACCGGCTCCTCTTTGGTAGGTGTTTATATAGGAACAGCGGCTTGTACCGTCCCCGTGATTGCCGAACCCGTACCAGTTATCCACATCCAGAAGCCAATGCATTTGATATATGGCTTTTGAACCGTAAGTAGAAGCCAGTTCTTCTGCAATGGGATCAATACCTGTGGGCAAGTTGATATCTCCGGAAGTGGGATATTCCTCGGGAGAATTGGCCTCCGGTGCATATTGGGCGGGTTGGGTGGGAATGTATGTATTAACACCGGGTTGGTCCCTTTCGGGGTGGGGTATTATGTACTGTTCTGTTTTGTCCCAGGCATCTTTAAAGTATGACCAGTCTCCGGTAAGTTTTCCGTAGGTTGCTCCAAGCCATACCATGTAGCTCATGGCTTCACTGGTGGTAAGATGTCCGTAATCCGGAGCTTCTACCATAAGTGTCTCTATGGAATGATACGGAATTCCTTCTTCGCTAAGATAACCTTCTTTCTGTATATTTTCAAAAAGTGCTATAAATCTGTCGGAATATACGGACTGGACGTTTTCTTGAGAGTGTGTACCTGATGAGACGGGGTATTTACCGTTTGGACCAGATATTTCCCGGGAAGAGTTAAAGCTGTTTTTGACTGTGATTATCAGAGCTGAAACAGCGATAACAGCGGCAATTACACCGCACGATCTTATAATTTTTCTTTTACGTCTTACGTTGTATCGTAACTTCATAATCTTCCCCTATAAACCTCCTTTAAAACCAGTTTCTCAAGTATTATTACAAATACTATTATACTAAGGAACTTGAAATATTACAAATATTTATATTGCTGCCATGATGAAAAAATATATTTCATTAATTTTTAAGACTTTTTTCGGCATTGACCGTATATATGATATGAAATGAAAAAGGATTGGCAATATTGGTTTTAAAATGGTTGTAAATTATAGAGGAGGAAAATTTAATGAAAAAAGGGTTGGTTCGTTCAAAACATAACAAAGTCATATCGGGGGTGTGTGGAGGAATTGGAGAGTATTTTAATGTCGACCCTACCATTATAAGACTTGGTTTTGTTATAGCGACTGTTTTATCCGGGGGGGCCGGACTGTTTGCATACATTGTGGCGTTTTTTATAATGCCTGAAGCTGACGGCAATAACGCCGGTAACTTTACCGATTATACCCAAAGTGTATTTAACGATGATTATGATCCGGACAAGGATTTTAGCAGCGTATTGGGAGACGATGAGGAATATATGAGGAAAGATTATCGGGGTAACAAGGCTTTTGTGGGTATTTGTCTTATCGTACTTGGAGTTGTGTTTTTGGCAAAAGAGTACCTTAAAAAATATATTCACATTGATTTTAAAATCTTAGGACCGTTGCTTCTTATAGGTATTGGAGCACTGATTGTATTTAAAGGGGGGAGGCGTTTACCGTGAAAAAAAACAGTGGTGGTGTAGTTTTTGGGGTTTTTATGATATTTGTAGGCTTATTAGTGATATTATCTCAGCTTGAAATGCTAAACTTCAATAATATATTGAGTTTTCTTCTAAGTCATATACCGACGATAATTTCTTTAATGCTTATTGTGATAGGAATAAACCTTATTTTCGATAAATATTATATAGTTAAAACTTTTTCGTGGACGGCTTTTTTTGCAGTGTTGTTGGTATCCGGCTGTTTATATGGAGGAGCAGTGGGAAATGAATCGGAAAGAAACACCGGTAAAAATTATGTCAGGTCCTTTTTGGAGGAGAAAATGCCCGAAACCGAAGAAGGACGATTAAAGATGAAATTAAGCGGCGAAAATCTAAAGATTGGTTCTACCGGTTCGAACCTGATTGAGGGAGTTATTACAGATACCGACATCAAATATGAAGTGGATTACAAAAAGAATAATAAAACTGCAGTTATTGATTTTAAAACTAAATCCAATCATTCGCTGAATGAAATAAAAAACTTTGTTTCTTCAAAAGAGTTTTCTTCAGGAAGTTTGACTGCTGACGAACCGATGGAGATTTTGTTAAATACTGATGTGGTTTGGGATATTGATTTGGATGTAGGAGGTATCAACGGCGAGATAGACCTGTCCGATCTTAAAGTAGAAGAGTTCGAATTGGATGGGGGCGCGGGAAATATCAAGCTGGTATTGGGGGATAAATACCCTTCCACAAAGGTTGATATTGATGCGGGGGCTGCCAGATTTAAAATATTTGTACCTAAAAATTCGGGTGTAAAAATTGATGTTGATGGTGTGATGAGTTCCATCGATTTTATAGGTCTTGATCTTGAGCAGAAAAACAAATCATTATATATTTCACCGGGATATGACAAGGCAGAAATCAAAATAGAAATCGATATAGATATTGGAGCAGGTGCTCTTGAAATTAGTGCGATTTAATATTACTTTGGTCTTTACGGTATGATTTTAAGCCAGAGGAGGTATTTGGTACCGGACTTTGGCTTTTTTTATTTGGCCTCTTGGAATGAAATGAAAGAGGCAAAAGCGAAGGAACTCGATGTCCCGAGCTTTTATTTGGGATAAAATTTATTGAACCGAATAGAGAAGTTGAGCGTCATTATTGTATAAATAAAAAAATGGGGGTGTGGGGGTGGAAACCGATATGCTTGTTGAGGCTGCAAAAAAAGGTGACAAAAGAGCTTTTGACAAAATTGTTCAAAGGTATCATAACGAGCTGTACTATACCGCATTAGGGATAGTAAAATCAGGCTGGGATGCCCTTGATATATGTCAGGAAACCTTCCTGAAAGCGTTTTCTTCTTTGGATACACTTAAAGATGTTTCAAAGTTTCGGGCATGGATAAACCGAATATTAATAAACAAGTGCAACGATAATTTCAGAAAGAAAAAACAGTTTACAGTTGTGGATTTTATTGAAAATGAAGGGTTTATTGAAGATTCCAAGGAAGAAAATATAGATCTTTTAAAAGCTTTGTCTTTGCTCAAAGATGAGACTAGAATCATACTTACATTAAGGTATTTTCAGGATCTTTCTATAAAAGAGATTGCTTCAATAGCGGATATTCCTGAAGGCACTGTCAAGTCACGGCTGAGTAATGGTTTGAAAGAGTTAAGGAAAATTATGAAAGTCGGCGAGAGAGAGGATGTGAAAATATGAACTGCGACAAATTCTTAGAATTAATGGAAGAGTATATAATGGAGGAGCTTGATGAAGTTGCAAACAGAATGATGGAAAAGCATCTCTCGGAATGCGAGAAGTGCCGGGCAGAGTATAGGGAAACAAAAGAGATTATCGGAAATCTTAGAGGTATTAAAGAATCAGCGGTAATTAAGGAGGATGTTTTGAATATGAATAAGAAAAATATTGTTAAAAAAGCGGGTAGTTTAAAAAATAAAAGACCTTTTATGAGGTTTGTCTCTGGGGCGGCGGCAGTTGTATTTTTGGGTATGTTTCTTTTGACAGCTTCGATTGTCGCTTTTCCAAGTTTTGCTTCAACTTATTTACCCGATGTTCCGGTTGTAAAACAGCTAAAGGATGTACAGAATGAGTATAATGCCATTAAACAGCAGAATGAGATATTGAAAAAAGAAAATGAGGAAATCAAGCAAGAGAACGAAGAACTTAAGATGAGAATAAAGGAAATTGGAGGGGTTTCCATTCCGGAATACCAGACCAGTGAAGGCATAAACGAAGAAGACAATCAAAGGATTCAGGAGATGGTAATAGAGTTTATCCGAGCCATCTATAGGGGAGATATTGAGGCAGCAAAAAAAATTTCCACTGAAGAATTTAAAAAGGAATTAGCACAAAATGCCAAGCATTATCTTATGATAAATAGAGGAGAAATATTATTTACCCATATAACAAATGTTGCAAAAGAAGGAGATTCATATATGGTATTTGTAAGGCTCAATGATGGTGGAGATGCTGATATTTCCGACTACCAGTGGAATTTTGAGTTTGTAAAGAGGGGAAATGATTTTCTTATTTCCTTTGCAGGAAAGGATGCATAAGATTATTGTTATTTTTTGAAGTACACGCAAAAGAGCTGAAACCACCTAATTGAACCTTGCCATAAAGTCAATTGAAACCGTAAAAAGTGTAAAAATGGCAAAAAGTTACTAGTTTTTTCCTCCAAACTATAGTATAATATTATCTGTGGATACAGTTTCAAATAAAACTATTACGGTCTAGGAGGTGCTCTTACATGGGAATAAAGGACTATCTTGAGAAAAGAAAAACCGCAAAGAAAAGAGCTGCAAGAAAGAAAGCTGTAAAGAACGCAGCAATAACCGCAGGAGTGGGAGCTGCTGTTGGTGTGACAGCAGGAATATTGTTGGCACCTAAGTCAGGAAAAGAAACCAGAGAGGATATTGCGAAAAATGCCAAAAAGGCTGCCGATGCAGTATCCGAAAATACGAAGAAGGCTGTTGACAAGGTATCTGAGACTTCAAAGAAGGCTGTAGACACAATTAAAGAGACTATAAATGATGCAAAAGCCAAAATAGCGGAAAGAAAAGCCGCTAAAGCAAAAGAGGAAGCAGCGGCATCCGAGGAAGCCGTTGAAGATGCTGAGGTTAAAAAATAAAGCTGAAATAGAGTTTTAGGTTTAAGAAAAATATACAAAGAAAAAACAAATTGTACAATTTGTTTTTTCTTTGTATTATAATTATTTGATTTACGAAGGAAAAAACGCATAAGTCGGGAAGGGCAATGCCCCCGGGCTTATTAGAAGGGGGGACACACGTGTCGGTAACAATTCCTTATGAGCTGGCCAATTTTATTATGTATTCTTTGGGTGCAGCTTTAATAATAATTGCTATTATTACTTTCCTTAATTTAAACAAATTTATAAAGAGATTAGACAGGCTTGTGGAGAAAAATGAAAGCAACATCAACAAGACAGCGGACACCATCCCTGAAATAGCTAAAAATGTCAATGAAGTGACAATAGGAGTCAAAAAGGGCGTGGATAAAGCAGGGGAAGCAATTGACGCTGTGGAGACATCGGTTTGCGACAGTATACTGGCTTTGCTTGAAGGGACAGAAGGCTTGCTTGACTTTGTAAACATAGCGGGTGAAGTAATTAAGGCTTTATTTAAAAGGCTTCCAATGGGAAAGAGAAAATAAATACGACAAATAATAAAGGAGAGCTAAATAGCTCTCCTTTGGATTTTCACAAGTTTAGAAGAATCTTACCATCTATCGTTGAAGTTCCTTCCAAATCCTCTGTTTCCTCCGCCAAACCCATTGTTTCTTCTCTGTTGCTTTCTAGCCTGTCTGCACGCAGGACATCTTTGAGGCTCATTTTGGAACCCTTTTTCCTGGTAAAAAGCCTGTTCTCCTTCGGAAAATACAAATTCAGCGTTGCAATCTTTGCAAATTAAAGTCTTATCTGCCACTTTACAGCCCTCCTTAATAATTTGGATTTAACTTATTCGAGACTTAGACCACATTCATCCAAACGATTAAGGAGAACATGAGTCAGGAACTTGATTAAATCACTTTTATATACTTATCATATCACAAATTTTTTCCACAATCAATATATTTTATTCAAAAGGTAACAAGCCTAGGGCTATTAGACAAGCCTTTAGACTTGCTCAAGCACTGCTTATTAAGAAAATTCTTTAGCAACGAAAGATTCTATTTGAGCTTACGCGTTGTAAAACACTAATAATTGCTCCAAAAATATCATAACAATGTTATAGGGAGTTTGGCATTTTGAATAAAGGATAATAAGAATGAACGATAAAAGAGCAATTCGTCCTTACAACAGGGAAAAAGCAGTGGAGTATGCGCACAAATGGGCTTTTGGGCGAAATCCTAAATATTTCAATTTTGATAAACTTGGGGGAGATTGCACCAATTTTGCATCGCAGGTTTTATTTGCAGGAAGCAATGTGATGAATTATACTCCCACGTACGGTTGGTATTATATTGACGCAAACAGGAGGACTCCTTCGTGGACAGGAGTAAATTACTTATACAACTTTCTGGTAAGCAACAAGGGACCGGGACCCTATGCAGAGGAGTCAGACGTCAAAGATATAAAGCCCGGGGATATAATCCAGCTGTCCTTTGGTAAAGACCCTGTCTTTGATCATTCTCCGGTTGTGGTGCAGGTTGGATCCCCTGTAAGCCTTCGAAATATACTTGTGGCAGCCCATACATATGATAGGGATTATTATCCGATTACAAACTATAACTGGGTAGACATCAGATTTATACATATATTAGGTGTCAGAACATAATAATATTAGAGCATGGACAAAACTGGCTATTTGTGAGTTTCATTCAGTATAGGCTCGAAGTCGATAAGAAGTATGGAGCGATTCTGAACTTGGGCAGTTCCTATGAGATATTTTTTATAGTGTATTGAAACATTTTCCGGGACAGGCTTTATTTCTTCGTCTTCTACGGATACGATTTCATCCACGACATCGACCATGAAGGCAAGAGTTTTGGAGTCTATTGTTATTATAAGCATTTTTGCTTCCTCATCGATGGTTTCTCTTTCCGGAAGCTTGAATTTTTTCTTCAGATTGAGCAGCGCGAAAACTTTGCCCCGAACATTTATAAGTCCTTCCACATATGAGGGAGTGTCCGGGACCTTAAAAACCTTCTGAGGCCAAATAATTTCCATTACATGAGCTATATTGACGCCGAAACATTCATTGTTTAGCCTAAATATAACGTATTGCTGTGACATAGTTATATCCTTCCCTTCGCAATGTTTTTATTTTCTATGGAACTTTCTGAAACGATCAAAAAATCGGATGTGAACAAACTGACCCTTATAATATATTATATCAACTTTTGAAAGGATAATCAAATACGAGCTTAAGTTATTTTGGCTGCATTTAAATAAAAAACCATGCCCCAAGTTTAAAGGACATGGTTTTTTATCAGGATGTATCAGGATCTATAGCTTCCGTTTATTTTTACATAATCGTACGAGAAATCACAGGTCCAAATTCTGTCGGATGCATCTCCCATCTTAAGATCAATTTTAATTCTAACTTCGTCTTCCTTGAGTATTTCTTTTGCCTTTTCCTCATCGAAATTCAATCCGGTACCGCTATGGCATACCATAAGCTCTCCGATATAGATATCAACGAGGTTCGGGTCAAAGTCTGCCCCGGAATAACCTGCAGCCGTTATGATCCTTCCCCAGTTTGCATCCTCACCGAAGATGGCTGTTTTTACAAGAGGGGATTTTGCAACTGCACTTACTACATTATAAGCATCTTCATCATTTTTAGCTCCTTCTACAACGACTTCAATAAGCTTGGTGGCACCTTCTCCGTCTTTTGCTATCATTTTGGAAAGGTGTGTGCAAACATATTCAAGAGCGGATTTGAAGGTAGAATAGTCAATATCCTCTTTTACAATACCCTCGTTATTTGCTTCTCCGTTGGCAAGAATGACGACCATGTCACAAACACTGGTGTCTCCGTCAACCGATACCCGGTTGAAAGTGTGGGCAATAGCGTCTTTTAGTGCTTTGTCCAGAAGTTCCTTGGAAATATTTGCATCCGTTGTTATAACTCCTATCATTGTTGCCATATTGGGATGTATCATTCCGGAACCTTTTGCCATAGCTCCGATTCTTACTTTTTCCCCCTGAATTTCAAATTCTACGGCAATTTCCTTTGATACGAGATCTGTAGTCATAATAGCCTCAGCCGCATCGTGACCGCCTTCTTCGGAAAGGAGGGAAACTGCGTCCTTTATACCGGAGCATACCTTTGGCAAATCAAGAGGCATTCCGATTACTCCTGTAGAGCCTACAAGAACATTTTTTGTATCGCAATTTAGAAGCTGGGCGGCAAGAGAAGCCATTTCCTCCGCATCTCTATATCCCCGCTCCCCGAGACAGGCGTTGGCATTGCCGCTATTTATGACCAATGCCCGCGCATGACCGCTTTTTATATGCTCCATGGTAAGTTGAAGGGAATGCCCTTTTACAACATTTTTTGTAAACACCCCCGCAGCAACCGCTATATCATTGGAATAAACAACTGCAAGGTCCTTTTTTTGTTTGTTTTTAAGCCCGCAGGCAACTCCCGAAGCTTTAAATCCCTTTGGGGCTGTAACTCCTCCGTCTATTATGTTTATCATTTCTTTCACCCCATTTTTATATTTTAAAATTGATGTATATTGTTTGGCATAATTGGAATCTGTATAACAGAAAGATTATATAATTTTATTTAATAGTATTCAATAGAACAGGTGTTTTTATTTGAGATTTTTTTTAGCAATCTGCAAAGCAAAAAAGGGAAAATAGACCTATTTTTTAAAAAGGCAAATAGTAGTATAATTAATTATGTATAACTCCAATTTTGACATCTGTTTTAAAGATCAAATATTAATGAAGCTGTTCCCTTTAATTCCAGATAAAAATAATTGAAATAAAACAAAGTAAAGGTTATAATAATGAGGATTCATAACTATATAATGCATATGTCCGTTGCCTTTACTTCCCAACTATTTTTATACGCTGTTATATACATGTAAAAAAGGGTATTAAAAATATTAGCGGCAGATTAGCAACTTATGTATTCGAAATTTTTGCAGATAGAGCAACTGAAGCGATAGACATCTTTACCGGCTTGTGAGTTTGGACGAGGTTTGGTACCGAGTTTAAAGTTTTGCAGTAAACCTCAAATAATAGTAAGGGGATGGTCAAATGTCCGAAGCAAAGAAAGTTATAAAAAAACAGGTGTTACCGTTATTGCCCCTTAGAGGGTTAACAGTGTTTCCCTATATGATTTTGCATTTTGATGTTGGAAGAGTAAAATCAATTAAGGCTTTAGAAGAAGCAATGATAAATAACCAGCTGATTTTTTTGGTTGCTCAAAAGGATGCTAAAAATGATTCGCCCGGACCGGAAGATATTTATACTATCGGTACGATATCAAAAGTAAAACAGCTGTTGAAGCTTCCAGGTGACACAATAAGAGTTTTAGTGGAAGGAATAAGCAGGGCGGAAATATGCGAGTTTACACAGACAGAACCTTTTTTCATGGCTGAGGTAGTAGAAAAAATATATCTTGAGGAAGAGGAAAGCGACAAGACAGAGATAGAAGCTCTAAAGAGAAGAGTGTTGTCTACCTTTGAGGAATATTCAAAGCTCAACAACAAGGTTTCTCCCGAAACTGTTTTATCCATCATGAACATTGACGATGCCGACCAGTTGGCAGATATCATAACCTCCAACTTAATGCTGAAGGTGGAGCAAAAACAGGAAATATTAGATGAGTTCCAAACTAAAATAAGGCTTCAAAAGGTTTTGGAAACTCTTATCAGAGAAATTGGCATAATGCAGATTGAAAGAGAAATTAATATAAAAGTTAGAAAGCAAATAGACAAGACTCAGAAAGAATACTATTTGAGAGAGCAGTTAAAAGCCATACAGAACGAATTGGGAGACAAGGATGGCATAACCGGCGAAGTTGAGGAGTACAAGAGAAAGCTTGCTGAAGGCAACTTTGGCGAGGAAGTTGAGAAAAAAGTATTAAAAGAGCTGGATCGTCTCCTTAAAATGCCTTCAGGTTCTGCGGAAGGTTCGGTCATCAGAACATATCTTGACTGGATATTTGATTTGCCGTGGGACAAGAAAACGGATGAAATCATAGATTTGGATCGTGCTCAGGAGATTCTTGACGAAGATCACTACGGATTGGAAAAGGTAAAAGAAAGAATAATTGAGTATCTTGCCATAAGAAAGCTGAAAAACGATCTTAAAGGGCCCATTCTTTGCCTGGCCGGACCTCCGGGGGTTGGTAAAACCTCAATCGCAAAGTCCATTGCCCGTGCCTTAAACAGAAACTATGTAAGAATGTCTTTGGGCGGAGTTCGGGATGAGGCTGAGATAAGAGGTCACCGCAGAACTTATGTGGGAGCTATGCCCGGAAGAATTATTTCGGCTTTGAAGCAGGCAGGTTCTAAAAATCCTCTTATACTGCTCGATGAGATTGACAAAATGAGCAGCGATTTTAGAGGGGACCCTGCATCGGCAATGCTTGAGGTGTTGGACGGCGAGCAGAATTATGCTTTCAGAGACCACTATTTGGAGCTTCCCTTTGACTTGTCCGATGTGTTGTTTATAACTACGGCAAACAACCTTGACACAGTTCCAAGGCCGCTTTTGGACAGAATGGAGGTAATATCTCTGTCCAGCTATACTGAGGAAGAAAAGGTTCAGATTGCAACAAAGTATCTTTTCCCCAAACAGATAGAGGCCCACGGTTTTAAGAAAAGCAACCTGAAAATAGACGAACCGGCTGTAAGAGAAATAATAAACTGTTATACAAGAGAAGCCGGAGTGAGGGAGCTTGAAAGGCAAATAGCCGGTGTTTGCAGAAAAGTTGCAAAGAAGCTGGTTTCCTCAAATCAAAAGACCGTTAAAATCACTGCAGGCAGTGTGGAAAAGTATCTGGGAGCAAAAAGATACAGATACGATATGGCAAATGAAAAGGATGAAGTGGGTGTTGCTACAGGTCTTGCGTGGACTCCTGTCGGCGGAGATACTTTGTCCATTGAAGTAACGCTTATGGAAGGCAAGGGCAGTCTCGAGCTTACAGGACAGTTGGGAGATGTCATGAAAGAGTCTGCCAGGGCTGCAATGAGCTATATACGTTCAAAAGCGGAGTTTTATGGAATAGACAAGGACTTTCACAGCAAGTATGATATTCACATACATGTACCGGAGGGAGCTATTCCAAAGGACGGCCCTTCAGCCGGTATAACCCTTGCCACTGCGATGGTGTCTGCATTAACCGGAAGGCCAGTAAGAAAAAATGTGGCTATGACTGGGGAAATAACCCTAAGAGGAAGAGTTCTTCCAATAGGCGGCGTTAAAGAAAAGGTACTTGCAGCCCATAGAGCTGGAATAGATACAATTATAGTCCCGGCGGAAAACAAGAAGGACCTTGAAGAGATACCTGAAAACGTAAGGAAGGCAATAAAATTTGTTATTGCAGAAAATATGGAAACGGTGCTTAATACGGCACTGGCCAAAACCAAGGCAAAGAGCAGGCAGAAGAGTGTTCCCGGTGAAGAAGAGACTGCTATGCCCGAAGTTCCGCCACAGCTCGATGAATTGGATCATGGAACTGCTACAATCGAACAGTAAATATGGGACAATTAATATAGGCAAGTTAATATGTAAATATATAAAGCAGCTGTTTTATAAAATAAGACGGCTGCTTTTTTGTAAAATTAATTCATTTAAAAGTAAAAATCAAAGCAAAGTTTTCATATAAAGTTTATATAATTATACAATTGCAGATTGAAATGTCTAATGGTAGAATTAGAATTGTAGTAAAAAGATTGAAACAGGCTATTGCAATAATGAGGGCAAGCTATGAGAAACGTTGTAAGCATCTTTTCAAAATACAAGGAATATGTACTGCTTGTAATAATAGCTGCTATTGCCAGTATAATATTTGGAATTGCATATCTGTTGAAGGAAAAATTTGGTACGATAATGAGTGTTGAGAGCTTTTTGGCATGGCACAACGTACTTGAATTTACAAGTGTGTTAATTTCTTTTACCGTTTTTGTAGTATCTTATTATACTTATGAGCAGACGGGGAATCTGCGTTCCGCTTTTTTAGGCAGCGTTTTTCTGGGAGTGGGTATGCTGGATGCTTTTCATACATTATCCTATAAGGGTATGCCTTCATTTTTGATTGAAAACATTAGTGCAAACAGAGCCACAACCCTCTGGATCTTTGCAAGAACGGTTACGTCCTTGGGTTTTTTTGTTTCAAGCTTCATACCCCCGAATGCCAAGATTCGAGTCAATAGAGTAGTGTTTGTTGTAGTTCCCTTGGTTTCAAGCGTTGGGATGCTGTATTTGGTTACATACCGGCCTGGGGTGCTTCCGCCAATGTATGTCGAGGGAAGCGGCCTTACTCACCACAAGATTTATTTTGAACATCTGATTATTATGTTGTTTGCTTTGTCTATTTTAATGTTTATCCGCGAGTACAAAACTTCAAAAAACAAAATGGTGCTTCTTTTATGTATATCTCTTGAGATAGCAATTTTCAGCGAAGCGGCGTTTGTGCTGTATTTTAGCGTCTATGACATATACAATTACCTGGGGCACATATATAAATTTATTGCATTTTTCATTATTTTCAGAGCTGTTTTTATTAACAATATACAAGAGCCGTACCGCAAGCTTTCAAAAGCAAAACAGAAGCTGAGGGAGCATGCCGAAAGCCTTGACATGATGGTCAGGGAACGAACCAAGGAACTTGAGAGTTTGAATCAGAAACTTATGGAGGATTTGAAATACGCCCGGGATATACAGAAATCCGTTTTTACGCTGCGCAATCAGGATTGGGAAAAAGTACGGTTTGAAGTGAAAAATTATTCGTCTGAGATGGTAAGCGGCGATTTTTGCAATGTTTTCAAAATTGACAATGACAATATCGGGTTTTACATTGGGGATGTATCCGGGCATGGTGTGCCGGCGGCAATGCTGACAATATTTTTGAATCAGACAATAAAGACGCTGATAGAGATGGAAATAAACGAACTTAACATAATCAGCCCGTCAGAGGTTTTGGAAAACATATACCGCTCCTTCAATACTACAAATTTTGATGAACATGTTTACATTGTCATGATTTATGGGGTATACAACAGACACACGCATATTCTGACTTATTCTTCGGCAGGGCTTAATGTTTCTCCCATTCTAATAAAACCCTCGGGAGAAATATCCGAAATAGAAATAAAGGGCTTTCCAATATGCAAATTTATTGAGTTTTATAGTGGAGAATATGAAAATCACATGCTGGAGCTTAATAAAGATGAAAAGATTTTATTTTATACCGATGGCCTTATTGAAGTGCAGAACACGGAAAATAGCTTTTTTGGAGATGTGAGATTGAAAGAAATTTTAAAGAAAAATCACAAAAAGCCCGCCCAAGAGCTTTCGAGGCTTATTTCCAGCAGCATTTTCGGGTTTGCCGGGACTAAAGAGATTAAGGATGATATAACATTCCTTCTCATGGAAGTGGTAGAGTGAAAAGGAATGTTATGCTAATATTTTTGATTAATATAGCTGTCAACCAGGGAATTTCTTACTTCGTTGATGAAAACATTTTCCTTTATGAGCATGTTTAAAATAGCCTCACTTTTAGAGTGAAGAATAATGTTGTCGTAGTCTAAAAGAACAATCTCAAAAAGCTTTCTTTTAAGGTTCTTAGACTTTACCCTTACAAAATATGCTTCAATTCCTCTAAAGTCCAAAAGTGTAAGAAGCTTCGATGTAACATCATCTTTTTTTGAATAGAAGTAGTTGGACTGTTCAAGGAAATCATTTCTTGCCTCGTTGTTGCGATTTAAGTCATGGGCCTTTTTCTGATAGTATTTTGCAAGAACATTATAATATTGATAATTGTATATTGCCTTTTTTACATTGTCAATTTTTTGAAAAGGTTTTATATCTAAAGAATTAATGCATCTGTAGTTTGCTTCAATAAACTCTTCTTTTGTGAGATCCCCTTTGGCATACTGCTCGATAAGGCTTTCCCTGTTTTTTAGAAACTGTTCAAATTTATTCGGTACAATCTTCTTTGATGGCATCCTTATCCAACCTGTCTATTATATAATGTATTAAATTTATTGCATTGTCTATATATTTTAAAATATTAAAGCCAAAAAGTAAAGGACTGCTGTTTTTTAAGAAGTAATAGTGTACTTTCCAATACTATAAATAAATTTTATCGGGGTACTTCCAAATTTTAGACACGAAGTAAAAAGACCATTTTTCTTTTGTGCGAAAAACAGAAGATTGCTTTGAAAGTTAATAAGAATATAATGGAGATTATCTGTTAAAAATAATCGTTTATTGTTTCCACGGCGTTATACTCAATAATCTTCTCACCGTATTCATTTAAATAGCCTTCGTAAAAGTTGGTGTTTATAACTTTAGTTCCGAACTCATTTAAAATATGCTCAAACGACTTTAAATTCTCAACAGACCAGGAATTTTTGGTAAGCATAAGGTAATAAACCCCTTTTAGCCTGTAAAGGGTGCTTTCGCCCGAGTATATGTGCGTAAGTTTCCGACACAAGAGGCATAAATCATCGAAATTGCTGAAGAAATACATGATTACGGAAGAGGAAACCCTGCAATTCTTCCTTTTAACCCGAAGATCGGACCTTTTAAATCTGTTTTTTATATATTTCTGAATAGACTCGAATTCACCGTCTTCATCCAGCTTTGTAATAATGATAACAAAGCCTTCTTCGGAATCCGGGATGGCTTCAACACATATCTGGGAATCGGAGGCATCGAAACCGAACTGCATTTCTGCCTGTTCCATCATATCCCAGAATAATTCCTGAGCTGCCGGTGTATTATAATTGATGGTATCTAAGTCTATGTTTCTTTCGAGTAAATCGTCAATGGAGATAGTTACTTTAATTTTATTTTCGTTTATTCTCTCAATTTTCATAAGTATCACCAGAATTCTTTGTAAAATTATATACCCTTATATATATTATACTTCTAATAAATGAAAAAGAGAAGTATAAAAAAATTAACAACATATAAAATCTTTAATTAGAAATCTATATAAATTGTGTTAACAAAAAGTGGCATAAATAAAAAATATTATTGTCAGAGGTAGATAAAAAATACAAAGTGAAGAAATACTTCATGCGGATGAAAAAAAAAAGCTGTTTTGCAAACGGTTTTTATTCAAATAATAAATATGATTTTTACTTAATACTTGAATATTATCCTATGCAAAGAATAATTTAAAAATTATGAATATTGCCGAGGGGATGAAAATATGGGGAATATTATAGATAAAACTCAATCAAAGGAAATTAACAGTTTATTGCCGGAAATTGTATATAATCAGGAAAAAGATTTTTACCGCGCTATTGGGGGAGAATTACGGCTGAAAGCGGAAGGCTTGTTTAAAAAAGCGAAGGAAAAGGGAATTTCCATTGAAGATGTTTCGATTAACATCTTGAAGGAAAATCGTGCGGAGTTTCCAGGCCTTGGGGAAGTGGAGCTTCCGACATTTATTGTAAAAATTAGGGGCAGGGATATGACCAGCGGACAAATCATAGTTGACGGAAAGCAAATTGACTACTACAACCGATACCAAAAATATGTTGCCCAAAGAATAGAAGAGAAAAATACGCTAAAAGACGGAAGCGGCAAAGAAGCCAAAAGTGGCAAAAGGGGTATTGTAAAAGAAAATCCGGAATTTGCCCTTACTGACTGGGAGAAATTTAGAATTGCCAAGGATATTATTGACGATAAGGAATTTGGGCTTGAAAAGACTATAACCGGGGCATGCGACAGGATAATAAGGAAACTCATGGGAGAAAACGATTGGCTTGCCCCCGAAGAAGCAAGGCTTCTTGATGAGGAGTTTAATTTTGTCCAGAACAGTATACAAAAAGGGCAGGAGAAAAAACAAACAGGTTTGGTGCAAAAAAAGAAAGCAACTCCAAGACAAATTAATTATTTTAAACAGAGAATAAAAAACATGGGTATGAATCCCGACGACCCCGGGGTTTTGTCAAGGATTTTTGACGAGGTTGGGGTTGAACCGGCGGATGTTGACGAATTAAGTATTGGAGACATGAGCAGGATAATAGAAAGCTTGAACAGTTTTGCCAACAAAATCAGGGGAGAAAATGAGAATACGGGAGAAATTACCGAGCAGTAAAAATTGCTATTTAAAACCCATGACTGCTATTGTATAATCAGCAAAAACAAATATATAAAAAAGTATATAAGAGTTAATAGATTTGTAACAAGAAATTAATCAAAAAAATTCATATTTTGTTGAAATAGGACAGTATGTATGATTATAATATATTATATGCCTAAGGTTATATTACAGCTAGGTTGGAAGGTTCTGCTTAATATCAAATTTGATTTCACTGTAAATGTAAAAAAATAGGTTTGTTTGTATGAGGTGGATATGATACGAATTGTTCTGGCTTCTGCATCACCTAGAAGATCTGAGCTGTTACGGCAGTTAGGGCTTGAGTTTGAGGTTGTTTTGTCGGATATAGATGAAAGCAACAAAGAAAATCTTAAAGCAGATGAACTGGTACAGCATCTTGCATATAAAAAGGCGCTTGATGTTGCGAAAAAATTGGAAAGTAGAGACAGCGGAAAAAATAGGTATCTGGTTATCGGTGCAGATACTGTAGTTGTTAAAGATGGAATATTGGGAAAGCCTAAAGACAGGGACGATGCCGTAAGGATGTTAAAGCACCTTAGCGGGAGCTGGCATGAAGTGATGACAGGTATAGCGATAATTGATACAAAAGACTTTAAAAGCGAAAAAAGTGTAGAGGTTACCAAAGTCAAGATGAAGGAGTTGTCGGATGACACTGTTTTGGCATATGTTGATTCAAAAGAGCCTATGGATAAGGCAGGGGCTTACGGTATCCAGGAAAAGGGAGCCATACTTGTGGAACGAATAGAAGGCTGCTATTTTAATGTGGTGGGCTTGCCGCTGGCAAGACTTTCCGATTTGCTGAAAGGTTTTGGAGTATCTGTGTTTTAAAAAAAATTCAGGCTAAAACCGTATTTGGGTATTACAAAAGATAAATTGGAATTGTTCGGGAGGAGAAAATAATGGGTTTTTTTACAAGAGACATAGGAATCGATTTGGGAACTGCAAATACGTTGGTTCATGTTAAAGGCAAGGGAATTATAGTAAGAGAACCGTCTGTGGTGGCAATAAATACAAAGAACGGTGAAATACTTGCGGTGGGTGATGCCGCAAAGGAAATGATAGGAAGAACGCCGGGAAACATAGTGGCAATAAGGCCCATGAAGGACGGAGTTATTGCAGATTTTGAAGTAACTCAAAGCATGCTGAAGTACTTTATAAAAAAGGCCATGTCAAAAGGGGTGTTTGGGAAGCCCAGGGTTGTTATCTGTGTTCCGTCGGGGGTTACAGAAGTTGAAAAAAGAGCAGTTGAAGAGGCTACCATCCAGGCCGGCGCAAAAGAGGCTTATCTTATTGAAGAGCCTATGGCGGCAGCTATAGGAGCAAATCTTCCGGTTGAGGAGCCTTCGGGAAGCATGGTTGTCGATATCGGAGGTGGCACCAGCGAAGTTGCGGTTATTTCCCTTGGAGGTATTGTTACAAGCAAGTCTTTAAGAATTGCCGGAGATGAGCTGGATGATGCTATTGTACACTACATTAAAAAAGAATATAATTTAATGATAGGAGAGAGAACTGCTGAAGAAATCAAGATGAATATAGGTTCTGCCTATGTTAGAGCTAAAGAAGATTCTATGGAAATAAGAGGAAGGGATCTTATTACAGGACTTCCCAAGAATATAGTCATTACATCGTCAGAAGTAATGGAAGCTATAAAAGAACCGATAAACTCCATAGTGGAAGCTATTAAATTTACTTTGGAAAAGACACCTCCGGAGCTTGCGGCTGATATAATGGACCGGGGAATAATGCTAACTGGTGGAGGAGCTTTATTGAGCGGGTTGGACAGACTCATTCACGAAGAGACGGGAATGCCTGTAACCATAGCAGAGAATCCTTTGGATTGTGTGGCCATGGGATCCGGAAAGGTGCTTGAAGACATAGAAACATTAAGAAAGGTGTTAATTTCTCCTAGAAAACCTAGATAGAAGGGAGATAATTTCTTTGCGTTTTTTTAAAAACAAACTGTTTATATTGCTGACGATAACGGTGGCAATTTTGATTATAATGGGGCTGTCTGCCAGAAAAAACAGCAAGATAAATTCTGTCAGCAATGTTCTTACTGTTGTATTAAGTCCCTTTCAGGAGTTTATAAACTATATTGGGGACAGAGTAGAGGGGTCTGCCAAGTACTTACAGGATATAGAGGCCTTAAGTCAGGAAAATGAAGCGCTGAAGGCGCGGATTAACGAGCTGGAAAAAGAGGTAAAGGAGCTTTCCGATTATAGGGAAAAGAACAAAGAGCTCAAAGAGGCATTGAATATAAAGGACCAATTTAGTGATGTGGAGTTCCTGGGTGCCAATATTATTGCCAAGGACATGGGAAACTGGTTTAACACTTTTACCATAGACCGGGGAATAACTGACGGTGTTACTGTCGATTCTGCCGTAATAACAAAGGATGGGCTTGTGGGGAGAGTGATAAGTACCGATATTTTCTCCTCGAAGATAATTACAATTATTGACGAAGACAGTACGGTAAGTGCAAGAGTTTCGAAAACGAGGGATCTGGTCTTCGTCAAAGGCGATTTGGAGCTTAAGAATCAGGGACTATGCAGGCTCGACAATATTTTTCCCGATATGGACATAGCGGTTGGCGATACAATAGAGACCTCAGGATTGGGAGGAATATATCCGAAAGGTATTATTATAGGCAAAGTCAAGGAAGTCAGGCGTAAAACCAACGACCTCAACAGGTATGCAATTATCGAACCGGCCGTTGATTTTAAGAGGCTTGAAGAAGTGTTTGTCCTTGAAAACAAAAATAATTATGAAAAAGTAGGCGAAGACAACCAATGAGGGTTAAAGTAATTTCATACGCTGTTCTTATGTTTATTTTAGCATTAATTCAGTCAACAGTTTTGGAAAGTATCAGTGTATTCAATGTCAAGCCGAATTTGTTGTTAATATTGACTGTTTCAGCAGCACTTTTAGGCAATAATGTTGAAGGTGCTGTAATTGGTTTTTTGTGTGGATTGACTCAGGATATGCTTTCCGGAAGGGTTTTGGGTTTTTATGCTCTATTGGGGCTCTATCTTGGACTTGTAATATCTTTTATTAATAAAAGATTGTATAAAGAAAATGTTTTGGTGGCAATTTTCACGACTTTTATTTCTTCAATAATATATGAATTTACTGTTTATTTTCTGAGTATGTTTTTTAGAGGCTCTTTACAGCTGGTTTTTCCGTTTAAATATGTAATTTTGCCCGAGGCCGTTTACAATAGTGTAGTAGCGATTGTTATTTTTTTGATAGTTTTGAAGATAAACCGTTGGTCTAATGAAGTAGAGAAGCTTTCAAGGCGTTATTAGTGCCTTGACAAAGTTTTTTACCGTATTGTTTACGATAATGAGTAAAATAAGTACATGGGGGTTTCCCGGACGTCGGATAATTAAACGGAGGGTTCAAGTATGGGTGAGAAGAAGCCGGAAGACAAGATAGGCGAAAGATACAGAATTATGGTAATTTGCTTTACTCTGATTTTTGCCGTAATCGTAGCTCAATTGGTAAACCTTCAGATTATTAATGGGGAGTACTATGATGAACAATCCCAGACAAAGCTTTTGGCAGAGAGGGATATTATTGCCCCCCGGGGGAAAATTGTCGACAGAAACGGTGTACCAATTGCTGTTAATAGGATGGGATATACTGTAAAAATTGCAAAAACCAGCATGACTGAAAGTCAAAAAAATGAAATGATATTAAAACTCATAAATATATTTGAAAAAAACGGCGATTCCTATGAAAAGAATTTAAGCTATTACCTTACGTTCAACCCTATAGCTTTTGGCTCTAGAAACCAGTCTGAGGATGCGCTTCAAAGATGGAAAAAGGACATGGTTGTAAAAGCGGATGATATGAAGCTTTTAGAAACCCCGGACGATGTTTTCAAATATCTTAAAAAGAAATTTTTCATTGATGAAAAATACACCGATGAAGAAGCATACAAGATAATGACTATAAAATATGACATGCTGATAAAAGGTTATTCCGCCACCAATCCCTTGCTTGTTGCCAAGGATGTTAAAGCTGAAACTGTTGCCCAGATAGAAGAGAGGAGTCATGAGTTTCCGGGAGTTCTTATTGACATAATTCCTCAGAGAAAGTATGTGGATGCCAGTTGGGTAGCTCATGTATTAGGGCATATAGGTGCTATAAGTGAGGATGAGTATAAGATTTATAAGGACAACGGTTACACCCTTAATGATATGATTGGAAAGGAAGGAATTGAGAAGACTCAGGAAAGTCAGCTTAGGGGTATAAACGGAAAGAAAAGAGTTGAGGTTGACACCAACGGAAGGCTCACAGCAGAGCTTAGCAGCGAGCCTGCAATACCCGGCAATGATGTTGTTCTTACAATCGATATGAGACTTCAGAAAGCAGCGATTAAGTCCCTGGAGGAGAATATTGAAAGAATCAAATCCAAGGCTGATTATAAAAAGAACTTTGGAGATGCTTTTGCCGGAGCGGCTGTTGCCATTGATGTAAACACCGGAGAAGTACTGGCTATGGCAAGCTATCCTACTTATGACCCGTCTGTATTTTTGGCCGGAGCGCAGGACAAAGAGGCTCAGGATACGATAAATGCTCTTTTGAATGATGAAAAGAACAAGCCTTTGTTCAACCGGGCCATAAAGGGAAGTTACGCTCCCGGATCCACGTTCAAACCGCTGAGCAGCATTGCAGGACTTGAGACAGGGGCAATAACTCCCCAAGACAGCTATATCACCGATAGGGGAACTCATGTAATAGGAGGTTGGACGTTTAAGTGCATGGAGTATCCCACATATGGCCATGGAAAAATCGACGTTGTAAGGGCTTTGGCTACTTCATGCAATATCTATTTTCACGAGCTTGGAGTAAAGACGGGTATTGACAATATAGACCTATGGGCAAAAAACTTTGGGCTTGGCGAATATACAGGCATTGAGCTGCCTTGGGAACAGAAGGGGATCAGGGCAAACAAGCAGACCAAAAAGGAGATTAGGAATGACGAATGGAGACCTGCGGATACGGCTCAAACTGCCATTGGGCAGTTTGACAATGCATTTACTCCGATACAGTTGGCAAATTACGTCAGTACCTTGGCAAACGGAGGCAAAAGATACAAGCCTCATGTAGTAAAGGAAATACGCAAATATGACGGTTCAACGGTTCTAAAGAGCGAGCCTGAATACGAGAAACTGCCTATAAAAGAGGAAACAATGAAAATTGTTCATGAGGGTATGTTGGCTGTTGCAAATACCGAAGACGGAACAGTAAATCAGCTTTTTTCCGATTTTCCCTTTAGAGTCGCGGGAAAAACCGGTACTCCGGAGACGGGATTCGAGCATTTGGGTCAATCGTCAAACGGTGTGTTTATTGCTTATGCTCCGGCCGACAATCCGAAGATTGCCGTGGCGGTAGTGATAGAGCATGGTGTCTGGGGTTCGGAGGTTGCACCTGTGGCTAAGGATATACTAAGGGAATATTTTGGTGTGAACAATGAAAGTCTGCCTAAAGACAAAATTGCTACCGATAAACCAAGCTTTACACGTTAACTTGAATATTCGCTATATACGGGATGTATAATAGAGATAAATTGACACGATATTGGAGGTTACTTAAATGAGTGAGGGTAGTGTTATTTTCAAGGGGTCATTAAACTGGCTTACTATTATAATGAGGGAAGAAGAAGACTACGATTCGATACTTAAGCAAATTGAGGAGAAAATAGCTTCATCCGGAAGGTTTTTTAAAGGGGCTACCCTTTCTGTGAAGTATAGAGGGAAGAAGCTGACGAAAGAACAGGAAAGAAAGCTTTTGGAATTGTTGAGGGAAAAAAGCGGAGCAAAAATAAACAGTCTTGAAGAGGATACGGAGGAGCCTGTGAAAGTTCAAACCGAACAAAAGCAGCCCAGACCCCATTTTAAAATCAGAATGAGCAACTATTATTTCAAAGGATTGGAAGAAGGCATTACAAAGTTTCATAGAGGTACTGTGCGTTCGGGCCAGTTGGTGAGCTTTGACGGAAACCTTGTGATAATCGGGGATGTAAATCCCGGAGGCGAGGTCTGTGCAACCGGGCATGTTATTGTTATGGGTTCGCTTCGCGGCATAGTTCACGCAGGGGCAAACGGAAACAAGGAAGCATTGGTTGTTGCTTTGAATCTGCAGCCTACGCAGCTTAGAATAGCTGATGTAATTACCCGTCCACCGGATGAGAAGGAAACGGTTGGGCAATTTTTCCCGGAATTGGCATATGTCAAGGATGATATGGTATATATTGAAAGGTATTTGCCTGCAAGATAAAAACTCCACAATCTAAAGATGTGTACAAAACATAAAGTACTCTATATGTAAAAATGAAGAATTGACAAATCAAAAAAAGAAATATATAGTTTAATTAAGAGTCTAAAAGGGTTTTGCTTGAAAAGACTTTACCGTAATGGAGTGCTTTTTACTTTCTTTAAGACCGCATGAAAGCTGTTTTGATTATAAATCATACGAGGAGGAAAAAATCTCTTAATCGTTCGAAATTGATTACACGTAGGAGGAATATATATGAGCGAGGTCATTGTAATAACTTCCGGTAAAGGTGGAGTGGGAAAAACCACAACCACTGCAAATATCGGAACCGGATTGGCACTACAGGGTAAAAAAGTAGTTTTAATTGATACCGATATAGGACTTAGAAATCTGGACGTTGTCATGGGTCTTGAAAACAGGATAGTGTACGACTTGGTGGATGTTATTGAAGGTACCTGCAGAATCAAGCAGGCTTTGATAAAGGACAAGCGTTTTGAAGGACTGCATCTTCTCCCTGCGGCACAGACAAGGGACAAGTCTGCTGTAAATCCCGAGGGCATGATAAAATTGTGTGAAGAGTTGAGAAACGATTTTGATTATATTCTTATTGACTGTCCTGCCGGAATAGAGCAAGGATTTAAAAACGCAATAGCCGGAGCAGACCGGGCAATTGTAGTTACAACTCCCGAAGTTTCTGCCGTAAGAGATGCGGACAGGATAATAGGGCTTTTGGAAGCAAACGAGCTTAAAAATCCGAAGCTTCTTATAAACAGGGTAAGACAGGATATGGTAAAGCGTGGCGACATGATGTCGATGGATGATATAATAGATATTCTTGCCATAGACCTGATTGGAGTAGTACCGGATGATGAAAAAATCATTGTTTCCACCAACAAGGGCGAACCTGCAGTTACTGACAACAAATCTGCAGCAGGAGAGGCGTACAGAGCAATTACAAGGAGAATAATGGGCGAGGATGTTCCTTTGCTCAATTTGGGATCTGAAGATGGGTTTATGTTTAAAATCAAAAAGTTTTTAGGGTTAAAAGTAAATTGAGAGGATGAGACCTATGTTGCTAGATTTATCGAAATTATTTGGCAAATCCAAAAATTCAAAGGATCTTGCCAAGGAAAGGCTTAAGCTGGTGCTGATTCACGACAGAGCAAACGTTTCTCCTCAGTTTTTGGAGATGGTAAAAGGGGAAATTATCAAGGTCATCTCCAATTATATGGACGTGGATGAAGACTCACTGGATATCCAGATGACACGGACAAAGAGTGAAGATGGAGACTCGGTTGTACCTGCGTTGGTTGCAAACATTCCTATTAGAAGCGTCAAAAACAGCGGCAAATAAAATATTGGATGGGTTCTTATGAATATTGCGTTAATTGCTCATGACAAGAAAAAAGAATTAATGGCTTCATTTTGTATTGCCTACAGGAGTATACTGAAAAATCATACTCTTTTTGCAACGGGTACAACAGGGGCAATGATAGTTGAGGCTACTGGACTCAATGTTCATAAGTTTTTACCTGGGCTTATGGGTGAACAGCAGATTAGTGCCAGAGCAGCCTATAATGAATTGGACTTGGTTATTTTCTTCAGAGATCCCATTAGCGCCAAATCCGATGAACCGGACATTCACTCATTGTTAAGAGAATGTGATATTAATAACATACCCTTTGCCACAAATTTGGGTACGGCTGAAATGCTCATAAGAGGTCTTGAAAGAGGGGACCTTGATTGGAGAGAACTTATTAAAAAATAAGGCGGCATTAAAAAGGACTCCGGCACAAAAAGGCCGGGTCCTTGTGAAGTTTTGCATTTATTCAAGTCTTGCTTCCAGTTCGTCATACACCTGTTCCGGGGTCATTCCGGCAGCATCGATAATAATTGCGTCTGTTTCGACATCATCTATTCCAAGCATATTTGTATCTAAACCTGTTACCACAAAAGCGTCAAACTCATCAATGAGGCTTGATATTTCTTCTGCATCTGTAAAATCGATATTTTCAACTTCATATCCTTTTTCCGAAAGAAATTCTTCTATAGGTGTCAGGTTTTCTTCTATTGCAATTCTGGGCTTCACAATTCCACCTCCTAATGCTAAATTCCTTGTTGCTCACAAATGTTAGAAAGCAGCATCATTTAATATTATCTCAATTGAAATTATCAAATATAATTGGAAATAAATTGAGATTCGATTTGGTGTAATATTCTAAGTGCAACCAAAATATAATCAAAATATAGCGAGGCAATAAGATGTCCTCTTTGAATTTTTGCATTGCCGGAAAGTAAAAACAATACTTTACAAAGGATGTGCTTGGTGTGGATGATATTGTTTTCAGACAAAGATATCCTAGGTATAATATACAGCAAAGCCCGAGAAAGTCGCGAAGAAGCAAGAGGAGAAGAGGGAACGGGGAAAGACTTAACTTTGCACAAAAGATTGCGATTAAGACTATTGTATGTGTCTTTATTCTTTTGGTGTCAGTAATTATAAAGAATATCGATTCACCGGTTACTAATTATTGTAAAGAAAAGATAAAGGGTATGCTGTCCTATAATGTTGACATTAAAAGTGTGTTTGGCAGTATTGACGGCTTTTTGGAAAATGCCAGAAATAATAGAGAAGGTGCTAATGAAGACAGTATTGTCAAAGAAGACAATGACAAGCCGAAAAAATATGAGAATGTGGAAGAGGACGACATGTATGTCAAAGCTGTCGAAAGTATTTCCACAACCGATGAGACGGAAATCAAAACAGAGTCTTTGGATAAAAAAGATACAGACAGTCAAGATTTCGATAATTCCTTTATCATACCTGTAGGCGGCATAATTGGAGCATTGCACGGTGAAAGAATATACACGGCTGAAGGTGCGGAAGAAATCCATCAGGGAATAGATATCAAGGCTTTAAAGGGGACTCCTATAAAAGCTGCCGCAAAAGGAGAAGTAATAGAAACCGGAGAAAGCCAAGCATACGGAAAGTACATAAAAATCAAGCATGGGGAAGAAATAATATCGATTTATGCCCATTGTTCGGAGCTCTTGGTAAACAAAGGGCAGAGCGTTGCAAAAGGCGAGGCAATTGCAAAAGTGGGAAATACAGGTACTTCCCAGGAACCTCATCTTCATTTTGAAGTATGGGAGAAGGGAAACGCAGTAAATCCCCTTGATTTCATGCAGTCTCCCTCAAATTAGAATTAAGACGAAAATAATCCTAAATATGAAATGGGGATAATCATATTTTTATCAAAGTTATAAAAAAACCGTTTGAAATCAAGGTTTATCCTGTTTTTTTCCTGCTGGTCGCAATAATGTATTGCAATAATTATTTGACAGAGTATTTATTGATTTTTTTTTCTATGGTAATTCACGAAGCGGCCCACATTACTGCGGCAGTACTGCAAAAAAGAGTTCTTGTTTCGGTTGCGGTCACACCTGCCGGATTAAACGCTGTTATTGAAGAAAATCCGGATATTGAAGTAAACCGTCTTTTGATAAACCTTAGCGGGCCTTTGGCAAATATTTTAATGTTTATTATTTGTATCATAATTGACACATATTATTTTGGCGTTTTGCGTAATATGCGTTTTTTTATCTATGCCAATATTTGCCTTGCAATATTTAACATGCTCCCGATACTGCCTCTAGATGGCGGGAGGATTTTGAAAGATATTCTTGTTTCCAGACTGGGCCTGATTAAAGGATGCAAATACGCAAGGAGGCTGTCTTTAGTATTTTCGGCTTTACTTATGGTTCTGGGAGTTTTCCAATATATAATCAGTAAATATAATTTCAGCTTGATTTTAATTGCTGGATATATGCTATATTTCCAAAAAAGTGACAGACCGGGGGAGATATTAATGAATTTCAAGAACCTGCTTTTTAAACGCTCAAGATTTCTAAAGAAAGGAATCTATCCGGGGAGGGAATTGGTAGTGCTGGAATCTACGCGTTTGGGGGATCTGATAAGGAGCATGGACTTTGACAGATTTCATATTATATATGTTGTTAATGAAAACATGCGTGTAGTGAGGGTATTTACCGAACAGGAAATCATGGACAATATAATGAAATATAATGCGGACATAAGCTTCAAGGATTTGATGGAAACTATTGATTGAAATAAATTAAAAGGGTATATGCAAAATAACCTGTACATACACCCTTTTGGAATTATCTTAACAATCCTGTGTTTATAAGAATTTCCCTGGTGGATTTGGGCCTGTTCATTGTGAGAAGGTGTATGCCGGCCACACCATTATCGATTAAATCGCGTATTTGATTGCTTGCGTATTCAATACCGGCCTTTCGCATATCTTCATCATTATGACCGTACTTGTCCATCATTATTACCAGCTTTGCGGGAAGGGATGCACCGCAAAGGGATGTAATGCGTTTAATCTGGTCTGCCTTGAATATCGGCATTATTCCCGGAGTGATTGGGCATGTAATTCCTATTGAAGATGTTTTGTCAAGAAAATCATAGAATATCCTATTGTCGAAGAATAATTGCGTTACAAGGAAATCAACTCCGGTGTCAACTTTTTGCTTAAGATATAATAGGTCATCCTTAAGACGTTTGCTGTTAACATGACCCTCCACATAAGCGGCAGCAGCTATGCAGAAGTTGTTGTTTTTTCTTATGTGGGCAATAAGTTCGCTTGCATACTGAAAAGCATTTTTGCCAAAATCAAAATCCGGTTGATTTGCCGGAGGGTCCCCTCTTAGAGCAAGGATATTTTCAAGGTTGTGCTTACGAACGGACTCTAAGAGCATATCTATTTCATTTTCGGAATGGCCGACACATGTCAAGTGTGCCATACTTTCTATGCCGTATTCATTTTTGATTTTGGATGCTATATCAATGGTTCTGTCCTTTGCGCTTCCTCCCGCTCCGTATGTAACACTGATAAAGTCAGGTCTTAGTTCTTTGAACTGCTCTAGAGTACCGAATATGGACTCAATGGGGGTATCAAGCTTTGGAGGAAAGATTTCAAAAGAAATAACTGGTTTCTTTTTTTTGAACAAATTCACTAAGTTCATAATTGACCTCCGGAAGAAAGAATCTTGTATTATTAAAATCGATGTGTGGCTTTTTAAAATTAATATTATTATTGTATTGTTAGAATAATTATAGCACAGAGCCTTGAGCTGTCAAGTTTGGGAAAAAAAGATATTGCTCGGCAATGCAATTATTTTTATATTGAAAATTTGCATACAGAATTTTATTAAATTAATTTTTTATTTAATATTTTTTAGAAAATATATGCGTACTATAAGAAACTAATAGTTGAAGTTTTAGGGTATAATAGTTTATAATGCTCATATAACTATATTTATTTTTATTACAGGAGGACTAAAATGCAGGGAATCAGAATAAAGTGGGGTAATGTTATAATATTTTTACTCGTAGTTGCTGCAGCCTTTGCCGCCTTTTATTTTAAGGATCTTCCGGGGAACGGGGGTTCTAATAAAGGGGGAAATGATGGAAACGTGCAGGGGTGGATTCCCAGTCCGACAGATGATGACATTTTTGATGAGATATTTGGCGACTATATCATACCTTCAGATGATGAATTTACTGTGGGGTTGGATAGTTGGATTGGGGGAACACCGATTTTAATCGGATTGAGCAGAGGTTACAACGATGACTATTCTTTGGATTTGAATATAAAATACATATCTGCTGACAGTGACAGAATACAGGCGTTGAGCGAAGGTAGAATTCATGCTACCGAGATGTCTCTTCCGTCTTTTATGAGATTTCAGGAGCAATATCCTGATTCGGCAGTGATAGTAGGTATTACGGATTTTTCCCGTGGAGCCGATGGTATTGTTGCAAAATCGGAAGTAAAAGATTTAAATGACATGGAAGGCAGAAGGGTATCCTATGTTGCAAACGGTACCGGTAAATTTATATTAAATAAATTCTTGCGTCTGGTCGGTTTAAGATATCAGGATATAGAGCCGGTTGAAAGGGAAGACATGTCGGAAGTAATCGAAGATTTAAAATCGGGATATTCGGATCTTATCGTATCATGGAGTCCCGATATGAATGTTGCGGTAAATGAAATAAATTCTAGGAAGCCCGGCTCGGTCAAGGTCCTTATAAATACCAAAGAAGTACCTGACTTGGTGCCTACGGTATTGGTTGTCAATAAAGATTATGCCGAATTAAATCCTAAAAAGGTAGAGGATTTCCTCAGGACTTGGTTTGCCGCTTCAAAATATATAATAGAAAAGCCTGACAGGGCTTATGAAAAGCTTTCGGAATTGATGAGTGAGAATGAGGAATACGGGCCGGTTAGCAAAGAAGAAGTAGAAGCATCTTTCAAAGATATAAAACTTATGTCGCTGAATGACAACTTGGAATATTTTGGTATAAATGGCAGCAAAGACAGGCTCAGTTCAATAATAAACGATACGGTTGAAACATGGAAAAGATATGGGGATATGAGTAAAGGTTTTGTTGCGTCAGATTATGTATTTAGCAGCGACTATTTGGAAAAACTGAATAATGACGAGGAACTTTTGGTGGGAGTTGTTGATACGGAAACTTCTGAAAGCAACGGGCAGACAGACGGTGAGAAGAAGGTGTTTAAGGAGCAGAACGAGCAAAGTATAGAGCGGAACACCGAGAGAGTGGCAAAAGTGGATATTCCGCCTGTATATTATGATTCGGGAAAGGCTACGGTTAAATCGGAATCCATACCTGTTCTCGATGAAGTTTTGGATATACTTTCGCAATTTCCGGAATATTATCTTATTGTTGATGCCCACACGGACTCTGTCGGAAGTGATGAAGCAAATCTAAAGCTGTCAAAGGATAGAGCAACGGAGGTTAAGAAATATTTAGTGCAAAAAGGTGTGGATGAGAATAGAATAGTTACAAGAGGCTGGGGAGAATACAGGCCTGTGGTTTCAAACGAGCTTACCGAAGAGGACAGGGCAAAAAACAGAAGGACGGAATTTATTCTGACCAGGGAGATTCAGAATTAACAGTGTTTTGGAGTATTTTGATGTGCTGATTATAAATTTGGAGGGAAAGTATGGCTTATGAAATTTAAAATGTTTATTAAGGCAGCTACAAAATTTAAAAATATTCTTTTACTTGCTGTAGTACTTGGGGTATTCTTAACGACTCAAAACTTACCTTTCTTTTTGATAGGAGCTGCGGCTTATATATACTTTATGTACCAGACTCTAACTGACCCCAAGTTTGTGAAAGAGTTTAATGCGGACGTACAGATTGAAGGCATACAGGAGCTTAATGAGGAATGCAACAGACTCTATCAAAATGCCTTTAGAGCTCTGCCGGGAGGAATGAGGGAAAGGATCAGGAATGTCTATAAAGAGAAGCAAGCTCTGGTGATGTATTACGTTCAAACCAACAGTGATCCCATAAAACAGAGTATTGTGGAGCAGGCCTTAAATCTTGTTATTGTTTATTTTAAGCTGATGATGAACTATAATATGAGAATCCGCGAAATAAATTCTGTCAATGCTCAAAAGTTCATAGAACGAATAAACGCCAACAAAAAGAAACAGGAATTTCTTACCAACCCGAAGGCTGTAGAAGATTTGCAGAGGGCTGTGGAGCTTGATGAAAAGATACTTGAAAGAATACAAAACCAAAAAATCGAACTGGAAATGATAAGCTCCAAACTGGACTATATTGAGAGTGCCATACTTATGTTCAAACATCAGATTGTATCCAACTCAAACGCGGATCCTATCGTTGAGGATATTGACAATGTGATAAACGAGGCAATTGCTTTAGATAACGTATTGACATCCCACAGAAACGAGAAACTAAGGCTGTGATTAGATGCTTAAGAGGAGGAAGTTTATGATAAACTTTACTTTTGAGAATCCTACGAAGATAATATTCGGCAGAGGAACGGAGCTAAAGGTTGGGGAAGAAGTTAAAAAATACGGCAAAAAAGTGCTGCTCCATTATGGAGGAGGCAGCATAAAAAAGACCGGTTTGTATGATAGAGTGATTGATTCTCTCAGACAGGCAGGGGTTGAGGCGGTTGAGCTTGGAGGTGTCATGCCCAATCCGAGACTTGGACTTGTAAACGAGGGTATAAAAATCTGCCGTGAAAAGGGAATTGATTTTATTCTGGCGGTAGGCGGCGGCAGTGCCATCGATTCGGCTAAAGCCATAGCAGTCGGTCTACCGTATGACGGGGATGTGTGGGACTTTTTCAGCGGCAAGGCCCAACCGAAAGAAGCCCTTCCCATTGGTGTGGTTTTGACCATACCCGCGGCAGGAAGTGAGGCAAGTCCCAACTCTGTAATAACCAAAGAAGACGGGCTTTACAAGAGGGGAATGTATTCGAAATTGATAATGCCCGTATTTTCAATTATGAATCCGGAATTGACCTATACACTTCCCGAATATCAGACAGCGTGCGGTACTGCTGATATTATGGCGCATATAATGGAAAGATATTTTACGAATGTAACCCATACGGATTTAACGGACAGACTCTGTGAGGCAACGCTTAAAACTATGATTAAGAATGTGCCCATTGCTTTGGAGGAGCCGGACAACTATAATGCAAGGGCGGAGATTATGTGGGCAGGTACAGTTGCGCACAATGGGCTTTTGGGTACTGGAAGGATTGAGGACTGGGCATCCCATAATATCGAGCATGAAATCAGTGCGATTTACGATGTGGCCCATGGAGCCGGTCTTGCGGTGGTATTTCCGGCATGGATGAAATATGTTTACAAGAATAACTTGGATAGGTTTGTACAATTTGCCGTAAGGGTTTGGAACGTGGAAATGAATTTTGAGGAGCCGGAAAGAACGGCCTTAGAAGGTATAGAGCGACTCAAGCAATTCTTTAAAAAGATAGGTCTTCCCGTTTCATTAAAGGAAATGAACATAGGGGACAACAGGTTGGAGGAAATGGCATCAAAATGCACGAACGGCGGAAAATCCACAATTGGAAACTTCGTGAAGCTCAATCGTGAAGATGTATATAATATTTTAAAGCTTGCAAGATAAACCCAATGAATTTAATATTAGATTAAAATATAAAGAGGACGTTTATGTCCTCTTTATATTTTTTCGGCGATGAGAAACTTAATTTTTAAGCCTTGCTCTAAAAACATTCTTTCATGCTCTGTTTCGATATTATCTTCAAAGCCGCTTGCATGCAAGTCCTCAGTTAGATAATTGATATGAAAGCCGCATTGTTCAAAATAACGTATAGAATCCTGAAACAACGCCGTATCATCGGTTTTAAACCGGATTTGCCCGTTGGGAATCAGGAATGCTCTGTACTGGTTTAACTGGTTTGGGTGCGTAAGTCGCCTTGTCTTGTGCGAATTTTTAGGCCAAGGGTTGCAAAAATTTATATAAATTCTGCTGATTGCATCGTTCTCATCCAGCATTTTATGAATGAGCATTATTTCGTGGGCCATAAGCCGGATATTTCGTGTCTCGGCGTTAATCAAACCATATTCCTGTTCAATTTTCTGTTTTGCCAAAACCAGCACCTCATCTTTAATATCAACGGCAATAAAATTTTTATCGAGATTGGAAGAGGCAAGCTTTGAAATAAAACCTCCTTTGCCGCATCCAAGCTCCAACCATATCTCGTTGGAGTTGCCGAATACCTCACGCCATTTCCCTTTGTATTCCGTTGGGTTGACAACAAAAAAGCTGCATGCTTCCAATGCCGGTCTTGCCCATGGTTTCTTTCTCAGTCGCATATCATTACCTCGCTATTAATCTGAAATTATGTTGGAGTTTATAGTCTTTATTTATGAAAGCTATCACTCAAATTATTTTAAGGCGGTTTGAATAAAAATGCAACCTATTAATTTAATTAGTATATCCAAAGTTTTTTAAGATAACCTTTAAAAAAGATTTAAATGCCCTTGCGGAAAAATTGATGAAGAAATAGAATTATAAATAAGATAGAAGTGAAATACTATAGAAATAAAGGACAAGGAGTGGGACAATGTTGGAAAGACTTAGCATAAGAACGCCGTCAAGAACAGCTATGATTGATATAACTTCAAAGATTCAGCAGGTTGTGGAAAGGTCCGGGGTAAAATCCGGAATATGTACTGTTTTTGTTCCCCATACCACGGCCGGAATTACAATAAATGAAAATGCAGACCCGGATGTGGTATCGGACATTTTGATGGAGATAAATAAAATTGTTCCTTTTGATGACGGTTATTCCCACGGAGAAGGCAATTCTGCGGCCCATATAAAGGCAAGCCTGTTTGGCTTTTCGCAGCAGGTAATTATTGAAAACTCAAGACTTTTGCTGGGTACATGGCAGGGCATATATTTTTGTGAATTTGACGGGCCGAGAAACAGGGAAGTATATGTAAAGATAACCTCCTGACGGTTAATAAATCCCAATATTTATAAGTAGTTTTTTTAGCTTAATATTCCTTGACTATAGGGAACGGTTGTGATATATTTTACTTAAAATTTGAATATACCCAAAATTGATTTATCTTCAGGGATAGGTGAGATTCCTTACCGGCGGTAGACAGTATTGACTGTGAGCCCGCGAGCCGATTTGGTTGATCCGGTCAAAGTCCGGAGCCGACAGTGAGATGTATTTTCTAAATACATTAAGTCTGGATGGGAGAAGATAAGGTGTTATTTTTTGTTTAGAAGTGACGCTCCCTGGGAAGATATCTCAAGGGAGCTTTGATTTTACGTTTTAATTTAATATAGTTTAAACAGGATGAATGGTGATTAACGTGAGTGAAAATGAGTTTTTCATGAGTAGGGCCATCAAACTTGCGAAGCTTGGATGGGGGAAAACCAATCCCAATCCTTTGGTGGGAGCGGTTATTGTCAAGGATGGAAGGATAATTGCAGAAGGTTATCACACAAAGTTGGGCTGCCCCCATGCTGAAGTGGAGGCATTTAACAATGCAAAGGAGGACGTATCCGGAGGCACTTTGTATGTTAACTTAGAGCCGTGTTCCCATTTTGGCAGGACTCCCCCCTGTGCTCAAAAGATTATTGATATGGGTATTAAAAAAGTGGTTGCGGCTATAAAGGACCCAAACCCGAAAGTGTCGGGAAGAGGCTTTAAAATGCTTCAGAACGCAGGAATTGAGGTTGAAGTAGGGGTTCTTGAGGAAGAGGCGATAAGGCTTAACGAAATATTTATAAGCTACATTGTAAGAAAAAAGCCTTTTGTAATTTTAAAAACGGCAATGACTTTAGACGGCAAGATAGCCACAGCTTCAGGAGATTCCAAATGGGTGACGGGAGAAAAAGCAAGAAACCTTGTCCATGTCGTAAGAGACAGGGTTGCAGCAATTATGGTGGGGATTAATACCGTGTTAAAGGATAATCCGTATCTTACCACAAGACTTCCCGACAAGGAAGGAAGCGACCCTGTAAGGATAGTTGTGGACAGCAAAGGCTCAATTCCCCTTGACTGCAATGTTATAAATTCTACTTCCAAAGCGGGAGTTATACTTGCCACTACCTCACGTATTGACAAGGAAAAGGAAAAGATGCTAATCGACAAAGGGGTAAAGATAATTAAAGCTGACGGCAGTGACGGAAGAGTGGACCTTGGGGTTCTTATGGATGAGCTTTACAAGCTTGAAATTGACAGCGTATTGTTGGAAGGTGGAGGAACGCTGAACAGCTCTGCTATTTCGTCCGGGATAGTAGACAAGGTAATGTGTTTTGTTTCTCCAAAGATAGTTGGCGGGGAGAATGCTCCCACATCTGTTGGAGGAATTGGAGCTTTAAGAATGTGTGAAGCCATAGGCGTAAAAAATATAAGCGTTGTAAAAGTGGGAGAAGATATACTTTTGGAAGGATATATACCGGGGCAATAGATGCTTGCCACAGAAAAGATTTTTTTAGATTAAATTGCTATAAAGATAAAGGGATTTTAATCAGGAGGAAACTGTGTTTACAGGTATAGTGGAAGAAATTGGCTTGGTGAAGGAAATAATTTACGGCAGCAAGTCTATAAAATTGGCTATAAAGTGTGAAAAAATTTTGGATGATGTAAAGGTTGGAGACAGCATAGCTGTAAACGGCATCTGTCTTACGGTGACATCCCTTGATAAAGGTGCCTTTACTGCGGATGTTATGCCCCAGACTATGAGAAAGACAAATTTGGGGAACTTGAGAGCGGGAGAAAAGGTGAATCTTGAAAGAGCTCTAAGGCCTGTTGACAGGATGGGTGGGCATATTGTCAGCGGTCATATTGACGGTACCGGGATGATATTGTCCAAAGAAGAGGAGGACAATGCCATTTGGCTTGAGATTTCCGCGCCTTCGGACATATTGAAATACATTGTGTTAAGAGGCTCGGTTGCCTTGGATGGTGTCAGTCTTACTGCTGCATATGTGGATGAAAACAGCTTTAAGGTTTCCCTCATTCCTCATACTGCATCGGTTACAATATTGGGGTCAAAAAAAATTGGCGACAGAATAAATATTGAATGTGACATGCTGGGAAAGTATGTTGAGAAGCTGATGGGCCTAAATTCTCCTCAAAATGAAGAAAAAAAGGCTTTGACTGTGGATTTTTTACGAGAGCACGGATTTGCATAAATTCAATATACAAAGATGATTATTCTAGGAGGCGTTTTTATGAAATTTGATACAATCGAATCCGCTATAGAAGATATTCGACAGGGAAAAATGGTTGTGGTGGTTGACGATGAGGACAGAGAGAATGAAGGCGACTTGCTTATGGCAGCCCAGACGGTTACACCGGAGCATGTAAATTTTATGGCAACATACGGAAGGGGTATGATTTGTGCTCCAATAACTGAGGCCAGAGCTAAGGAATTGGGACTGGAATTAATGGTGACGAAAAACAGCGAGCGCATGAGAACAGCCTTTACGGTGACAGTGGATCATAAAAGCACCACTACCGGTATTTCGGCTTTTGAAAGAGCAAAAACAATGAAGGAGCTTTCAAATCCCGATGCCAAGCCTGAGGATTTTGTAAGACCCGGCCATGTTTTTCCCTTGATTGCAAAAGACGGCGGAGTACTTAAGCGCGCAGGCCATACCGAAGCTGCGGTGGACCTTGCGAGATTGGCAGGACTCTACCCTGCGGGTGTAATATGTGAAGTTATGAATGATGACGGAACCATGGCAAGAGCACCGCAGCTTATAGAGTTTTCAAAAAAACACGGGCTAAAGATAATTACCATAGCAGACCTTATAAAATACAGAAGAAACAACGAAAAGTTGATAAAAAGAGCGGCGGAGGCAAAGCTTCCCACGGACTATGGGGATTTTAAAATAGTTGCCTATGAAAACGCTATAAACGGAGAGCACCATGTGGCCTTGGTAAAAGGAGATGTGGCAAATTCTGATGAACCTGTAATGGTGAGAGTGCATTCCGAGTGCCTTACGGGAGATGCATTTCATTCCTTAAGGTGTGATTGCGGTGAACAGCTCAATAGGGCTATGGAAATGATAGGAAAAGAAGATAAGGGCGTACTTTTATATATGAGGCAGGAGGGCCGTGGAATTGGGCTTATAAACAAGATTAGGGCATATGAGCTTCAGGATGAAGGCAAGGATACTGTTGAAGCCAATGTGCTTTTGGGATTTCCTCCCGACCTTCGGGAATACGGTATAGGTGCACAGATATTATGTGACCTTGGGATAAAGAAAATAAGACTTCTTACCAACAACCCCAAAAAGCTGATCGGACTTGGGGGGTATGGACTGGAGATAGTTGAAAGAGTGCCCATTGAGATAAAAGAAAACTCAGTTAACAGTTTCTACTTAAAAACCAAGAAGGAGAAAATGGGGCATTTGTTAAACGGTATAAACACAATAGAACATCAGGAGGGAAAATTAGATGGCAATTAAAACAAATGAAGGAAAACTTATAGCTTCAGGTTTGAAATTCGGAGTGGTTGTAGGACGTTTTAACGAATTTATCGGCAGTAAGCTCTTAGGAGGAGTAATTGACGGACTTTTAAGGCATGGAGCATCCGAAGAGGATATTGAAATTTCATGGGTTCCGGGGGCTTTTGAAATACCTCTTGCAGCTCAGAAGATGGCAAATTCAAAGAAATTTGACGCCATTATTTGCATAGGTGCCGTTATAAGGGGTTCAACACCTCATTTTGACTATGTGTCCAGCGAAATGTCAAAGGGAATTGCAAAAGTATCGCTGGATACGGGAATTCCGATAGCTTTTGGAGTTCTTACCACGGACACCATCGAACAGGCCATTGAAAGAGCGGGAACCAAAGCAGGAAACAAAGGCTATGATGCAGCAATTACGGCAATTGAGATGGCAAATTTGCTTAAGATGATATAAAAACAGCGCAAGAAGGGCCTTTTAAAAAAGACCCTTCTTTTTATTTTTAATTTTTATATATAACGTGTCATTGTTCTTCTTTAAACTTTTTAATAAATTCCTCCTGCTCTTTTTTCAAAAGAATCAGGTATTTCTTTAAAAGATTCGGGGTATGTACATCGGTATAATTGATTTTCAAACCATATTCGTAATTATATTCATCTTTTACCTTTCTGATGATAGTAGCTTTTAAATGTATGGGAATCTCGGCACGAATATCGAATTTAAGCTCCTGAAACAATGGAAAATCTTCTTTTGTGTGAATCATCATTCCGTTGAAGCTGATATTTTTTATGATGGTAAGATACTTTTTGGTGGACTGGCCGATTCGGGCTTCTGCGTACAATGACACTGGAAATCTTACAAAAAGTCTTTTGTTTGATGTTGTCTCGTAATTGTCGATTTTAAGCTCCAAAGTGTTTTGCTGTTTGTCTGTATTTAAGGTTGTACAGCTGGAGATATAAACATTATTCTCCGATTCGGAACCGAGAACTACAGGGTCTCCTTTTGAACAGTTGAGAAGAGCGACATCTTCCATGAGCTTTAAAAGTATCACGTTGTTGTTTGACTCGAGCACCAGACTTTTAAAAAGCTTTGTACCGGAAAAATGACGTATAGATACGAGATCGCCAACTCTTATTTCCATGTTTATCACTCCATTATTCAAAGAAGTTTATCGATTTATTTATAAATCGCAAGTTTATTGAACGAACAGCTAAAAATCACCAAATTCAGAAAGCCTGTAATACTTATAATACACCATAAAATGCAAAAGAACAATAAAACATTTAGTAAATCCGGCTGTACATTGCATGAAAATATGATAAAAAGACAAAGTATTAATTACATTATAACATTAATTGAGAATGATTAACATATATATTTTATTTTTTTTAAAATTTATGCTATAAAAAAAGCGAAAAAAAAAGTGAAAAATTTCTTTTAATAAATCCTTGACAAAAAACTTTGATACAGGTATAATAACTCTTGCGAATTGGTTGTGCGGGTTTAACTCAGCGGTAGAGTGTCACCTTGCCAAGGTGAAAGTCGCGAGTTCAAATCTCGTAACCCGCTCCAAATTTTATGTCAGGATAGCTTGAAAAAGTTATCCTGACAATAATTAATTCTTTTTGAGGGAATTAAAAAATATTTGCGGGTGTAGTTCAATGGTAGAACATCAGCCTTCCAAGCTGATTGCGAGGGTTCGATTCCCTTCACCCGCTCCAAAAAAAATTATGTATACAAATTATACATAATTTTTTTTTGCATATCATCTATACCCTGCTAAAAAATATATCTATTTTCCTTTTTAAAAATATTGAAATCTTATACTTATAATGGTATAATATATATAGAATTAATTGCTTTTGCTCATATATGTATAAATGCAATATTTCTTATGATAATGTCAAACTCTCTTCATTGTATAGATTCCGGTTGCAGTAGTTCTTAGGGCTTCCTATACTTTGGTAAAATGTTAATACTTTTTATAGAATTTTTGGCTTAATGCAATCTAAATATTAGGATATTGTATTAAAATTATAGTATGTATACGCTATATATATTCTATAATTTTAATTACAATAAATGTTTTACCGGGTCAGGCCAATCCATTAAATTATTTTAAGGGGGTTATTAAAATGTCAAAAGGGAAAATTTCATTTCTACTGGCTGTTTTGCTCCTTGTCACTGCCTTTTTGCCGGCAGCAGCGTTTGCTGAGACCTGAATTTTGCAGTTAGAAGAGGGAAAAAGAGCCCATAACCACGCTAAAATAG
>NZ_DAORXT010000013.1:0-44176 GCF_035371925.1 Acetivibrio sp.
CTGAGGAGACTCAAAAAGTGTTGGATTTTATATCTTCATACCTTGACGGGTTTACTCTTGATATGAACCAAAAGTATTCATCCAGTGATGACAGGGCAATAGCTAAAATTGCTATGGACGGCAACTTGGATATGCAAGGTCTGAGCGTTAAATATGGGTGCTGGACGGACATGGATTTAACCGGTGAAGAGCCTCGCATAGTACAGATTGTTGAACTTCCGCCTGCGATTATCCAACCTATTTTAACGTTTGCAGATATAGGAAAAAAGAAGTATATTACTATTGATTACGGTGCTCTCTTAAATCAAGAAGACATGGATATAACCCTTGACTTTAAGAGAATAGCGGAAGGCAGTGTAGAGCTGCAGGAGATGCTGTTGGACTTTATCAAATCAACTGCAAAAGACTTTGAACCTGGTATGGTGGTGGTAACCAAAAAGGGTTATACTGTTACCGACAAAGGTGAAAATGTGACAGAATACGAATTGAAGCTAAGCGATGATTCGGTTAAAAAACTGTTGCATGCCTTAATAAATGATGTCATATTGCAGGAAGAAACAATAGAGTTCGCTAAAAAGTATATGGAAGCAACTATAAACATATATGACTTCCCGGAAGATGCAAAGCAAGAAGCGATGGACGTAATAAACGGAGGTTTGGATGAGGTTGCAGCGAATCTTGCTACATATAGAGACACTGTGACACAAGTATTTGATGCAATAAAAGACATCAAAATATTTGGTGATAATGGCATTACAACAAAATACTATATAAACAAAGACGGTTTCCTTGCAGGAGGAAAATCATCTGTAGACATTGCGATAAAAATGTCAGACTTGGCAGCATTATTAGGCAAAAACATTGATGAAGAAGATTTAAACGGTGAGCTTTATTTAACAATGGATTTCGAAGATTCCATTTACAATATAAACAAAGAAGTATCTGTAGAGATTCCGGAAGTAACCGAAGAAAATTCATTTGATATTTTCAACGTTGTATTGGAAAAGTATTCAGGTATTGGTTTTATTCCGGGTATCGGAAAAGAGGAAGATTCGTCATATGAAGTTCCGGTTTTGTCGGACGGAATTAATGTGGTTATGAACGGAAGGGTGGTATCTTTCCCGGATGTAGAGCCTCAAAACATCAATGGAAGGGTACTGGTTCCAATAAGAACCATATCTGAGGAGAGGGGAGCTGACGTATCCTACGATGCCGAAACAAAACAGGTTCTCATTGTAAAAGGGGATACTGAAATTCTGCTTACACTGGGCTCGCAGGAAGCTTACGTTAACGGTGAGCTGATAATGCTCGATACACCTGCAATGGTTATTGAAGGGCGTACAATGGTTCCGGTGAGATTTGTGTCCGAGAATATGGATGCAACGGTTGAATGGGACGGAAACGCCCAGATTGTATATATCTTTTATTGATAATGTAAAATAAATAAAGTCCCATGGGCTTTTGAAACGAGAAGAAAGGATAACTGTTTTTTAAGGCGTTATCCTTTCTTTATTTTCATAAATACATGAAAATAAAGAAAATCGCCGAACTAATTTTTTGCACAAGTTATCTTACGATGAAGCAGCAATCTTCTATCTCAAGACGCTTTCAGCCTTTAAGAGTGGGAAATTCAATGTGCGCATAGATATAAAGCTTTAAAAATCTGAGATTGTTTGGTAAAATTAAAGGCAGTGATTAATTTAGTTAATTGCAAGGAAGCTGCTTTTTAAACAATCATCCATTTCAAATCAATTACAAAGGGGGAGAAAGAAAAAAATGAAAAGGGGAAAACCGCAAAAATTAATTGCTTTGTTGCTGGTCTTGGGTTTCATCGTCAGCAACTTTGCAGTGACAGCTTTTGCAGCTGAGACTGTGAAACCATACTGTACCAGAGCTTCAACGCCGGTTATGGCGGTGAATCTTGGAGGAAATGAAGATGTCACCTATGGCGGAACCAATTTCAAAAAACAGTCGGCCTATGGCAACCTCAAGGTGGATGTCAAGGGGCCTTCCGATTCTGTAAATCCCAGCGGAACAGTTAATGCCTTTTCAATCATTCAGGCGGAAAAGTGCGATGAGAACCATGGACTTGAAATTGAAGACTGTCCGGATGTGGGGGGCACAAAGAATCTGGCATATATCGCCAATGGAGACTATACAGCTTATTATAATGTCTATTTTCCGAAGGGAGCAAAAGGTTTTATAGCAAGGGTTTCGAGTGACACCGAAGGAGGATATATTGAGCTTCGGGTTGATTCAATCTCGGGAGAAGTGGTTGGACGGTGCCTTGTAGAAAACACCGGCGGATGGGAAAAGTATGAAGATGTATACTGTGAACTTAATAAAAATATTGAGGGTGTACATACTTTATATATGGGCTTTGCCGGTGAAAGGGACGGCCTTTTTAATGTCAACTGGTTCAGGTTTACAAAGAGCCCGTACGAGCCGATAATGACAAAAAGCCGTGACGGCGCAGCTGAAGGAGCCTATTTATACAAGTTCATTGATTTTGGGGAGGAAAGTATTCCTGCGAAGTTTAAAGCACATTTTTCAAGCGGGGTGAGCGGAACAATAAGTGTAAGGCTTGACAGCCCTACAGGAGATGTTATAGCAACAGTTGACGGCAAAAACGGCTCGGGAGAAGTTGAAGGACGTATTGTCGAATATGTTGAAGGAATTCATGAATTGTATTTGACTGATGATAAAAACGGCACTCTAATATCCAAGGTTGATTGGTTTGTATTTGAACCAATAGCAGAATCTAAAGGAGTATCCGACGGAAACCTTCAAAATCTTGTTAAAACAAGTGTAAGCGGATACAATGTAAACCTTGAGGCTTCTCTTGATAAAAACAACGTGTACGAAGTATATATTCATCCGGTAGAGTTTCGTGAGAAAAATCGTCAAATATTCGACCTTTATATAAACGGTACTCTGGTGGATACTATTGATACAGAGGAATCGGGACTCGATTGGGAGAAAAAAGGACCCTACATCACAAAGGTTTTGGATGACGGAAAGCTTAGCATCGAGTGCAAGTCCAGACAGGGCATTGTATCGTTGGCAGGCTTGGAAATCAACAAGATAACATATTCCAAAGCTTTTTCCGATGTAAAAATCAAAGATTGGTTTTATATCCCTGTAATGGAACTTGCAAGCCAGGGAGTTATATTCGGTAAAGGAAATGATATGTTTAAGCCGCAGGACCATATAATTGGAGAACATGTGGCATATATAATGTTTAATGTTATGAAAGTGTCCATTGCGGAAAACGACAAGCAATTTAGTCCTGAGAAATACAGAAACTTGTCGGATGTACCTCCGAATTATTGGGCTTATCCTTATATGAGCGCTTATTACAACTATTTCTTTAGAGAAAAAATGCTAAGATATGATGTTAACACCCGTGTTCCTTACAGTGCAAAAGAGTATGAGGAGAGCAAAAAGGTAAGACGTGAGGAATTTGCCATGGCAATTATAGGGGCAAGGCGCCTTGACTATAATGAAGACGGCAGGGTGTTTGTACTAGATCCGTATCTTGAGCCTTCAGCAATGCTGAACAAGTATAAGAATAAGGATGCAGACAAGATTACCGATTCCTTCAGGTATTTTGTGGAGTTGGCTTTGGAAAAGGGATTAATGAAGGGTGACCAGTTTGGAAATCTAAACCCGAAAAACCCGGTAACAAGAGGAGAAGCTGCAGCCTTTATATACAATGCTTTAAATCTTGATGAAAACAATTTTGTAAAGCCAAAACAAGGAGAAAAACTGTCCGTACCGAGAATAACAGCCAGAAAGAGAAATATAAATGTGGGAATTCTTATTTTGCCGGCACCGGCATGGGATTCGATAAATAACATAGCGGTAAATGACTCCAATCCGGACTTTACTTTGATGGAACTTTTGAACAGGAACATAAACAAGCCTATGGACTGGGAGTTGGTAAATCCCCATCCGCCTGCCTTTGACAAGAGTGAATACAAGAATATAATGCACCTTAACTCATCCAAGATACCGGGAATCGACAACAGCAGCTACAGCGATTTCTGTGCATATTTCAAGGACTTAAAGAGCGTGGCTCAGGCCCAAACCGATCTTGAAGCAGATATAACCTATCTTGGTACAGTGGGTTATACCGAAAATATAAACAAGTCTAAGTTCTTCAAATATTGGGAGGTTGACTTGGATGATCCGAATCTGACACCGGAAATGATTGCAAGAGACTATGACCTTCTCTTCCAGACATCCCACGGTGAAATAACATATACAAAGGATGTCCAGGACAAGGTTAAGGCTTTCCTGAAAGCAGGGGGCCAACTGTGGTGGGAGAACTGTAAAGGACTTGAAATTGAGTCCGGAGACGGATTTACGGAAGAAGTCAAGTTTATATCGCTGCATCCGGGGCACAACCGCAAGTATCCTCAGATTCCGGTTTTGGACGAAGATGGGAAAATGCACGCGCTGTTTGACAATATTTATAGAATTAATCCTGAAAAGACATCCCGTGTATTTGCACCGGGCATATACAATAAAAACAGCGAAATATCTATGCTGGGCGACGGTGAAGAATGGCTCAACGATGACAACAGGTATCTTGACGAATTGCTGCCCGATGATATTGTAATTCTCAATATTGAGAATACGGATACCGGTGAAATACTGCCCAACATGGCGGTAAGAAATATAGATAACGAGGATGCGCCTGACGGAAGAATCGTAATAAGCACAAACGATATCGGATGTGGTATATCAAAGTTTGTTGACCGTGGCGGCGGAAAAGCCGTTGAAGACTATAAATTCTGCTACAATCTTTTAGGTTGGATGTCAAAGATAGATGTAAGTTTTGATGAGACAACTGTCAACCAGTGGGATGGAGGCAGTGAGTTCTCTGTAGAAGCTACATTTACAAACAACGGAGCGAAGAAACAGGTTTATGATGTTACTTACATATATGATTCAAAACTTTGGAATCTGGTACCTACGAGCGACTTTAAAAATTACAAACAGACTCATTTGTGGATTAAGGCTGTAGATGAAAACGGATATCCGAAGAAAATAGAACTTGAACCCAATCAGACGGAAGTGGTAACGTTCAAATTCAACATCAAAAAATCGAATCTTCGTTGCTATGACTTTACAATAAAAGCAAGTGAGTCGGGTGTGAAGTATACCCGTGACATGGCAGAAACACTATACAGACTGAACAATATAAGGGTAGAGAAACCGGTATTCTCGGGACGCCAGAATAATGGAGGCGAAGCTTCCTTTAATGTGACGATCAATGCACCGGAAGAACCGGATAGTGACCTTAGGACTGAGGACTATGAGCTTAACATAAAAATCAAAAAAGACGGAAGCTTCATAGATCCTGAAACCGTTGTAAACAATATTCAGCTTCTAACCGACGGAAACACACCGCCGTTGGAAGGTTATAATTACAAGTATTTGATAGATAACAAGGGTGTTCTGTACCTGAAGGTTATTATAGAGGATACGATAATTACTAAGCCGAGTGAAAAAATAAGGCTGAATATATCCTTAAAGAACCTTGACGGTGCAAGCTATGAAGTCGTCGGAAAGATAGAGGTTATCGACCCTATTTCCCGCCACAGACTGGCTTTCTCGGATGAGGCGGTTTATAAAGTTAAATAAACTGCTGTAAAAGATATTTGAAAGCCCTTGTGCATACTTGATTTGAAGGGTATGCACAGGGGCTTTTCTAAATGGTGTGATATTATTTTTAAAAGGCTTGCAAAAAGAATCGAAAAAGATTTATCTATGGCAAAAAAATTTATAAGATAAGTGAAACTTTTCTTCCCAAAGCGACAAATAAGTGGTAGAATTCTATATTATAAGAACATTAGATGTTTGTGTGATTGTTTAATATATTTTCGTAAGGTGTTTTAAGGGTGGGAAAAATGTACAAAAGAAAAATTTTTTCAAAAAAAAAGAAAAGGTTGATGTATGCCCGAATCAGGACATTGGTCTTGCTTGTGTTAATTGTCGCATGCAGTGTCTCCTTTTTTAATAACAAGGGTAAAAGCAAAGATAATAATAAGCCTGTTAATTCTTATGCTGCAGACGCAGTGAATTTACTTGATGCCGCAGAGACCGACAGAGCCGATGCCGGCAATACGGGTGCTGACAACGCTAATGTCAACGACATGGGTAAAAAAACGGTGGATAACAGCCAAGAAGAGAAAGATGACGAAAAATCAAAAATTATCGATGACTGGCGGCTAATTTTGGTAAATGTCGACAATCCGGTACCCGATGATTATACCTTTGAACTCACAAGCTTGGACGAGTACCGGAACTTTGATTCAAGGGCTATAGATGACCTTAAAAAGCTTATTGAGGATTGCAGGCGTGAAACCGGGGGCGTCATATGGGTTCAGTCTGGATATAGAGACAGAAGTGCCCAGGAAAAATTGTATAATGATAAGGTCAAGCAGTATATGGATTCCGGAAAATCAAGAGAAGAAGCTGAGAAGTTGGCTGCTACTTCCGTTTCCAAACCCAGGACAAGCGAGCACGAGATTGGTTTGGCTGTGGATTTCAATTATGCAAATCTTGAGTTTGAGAATACGAAAGCTTTCAAATGGCTTATGGAAAATGCCTATAAATACGGGTTTATTTTGAGGTATCCTGAAGGCAAGCAATTGATAACAAAGGTGATGTATGAACCTTGGCATTTCAGATACGTCGGGAAAGAGCATGCAGAAGTTATAAAAGAAAAGGGATTTTGTTTGGAAGAGTATATTGAGTATCTGAAAAGTCAATAGTAGATTTTGTAAATAGTATTAATGTAACCGGTTTTGAAAAATGCTTTAGGTGTTGCATAGAGTTAAATTCTTACAATTGCTTTTGCAATTGTACTGAATTGCACTAAACTATCCTACTATTAAGATATTGCAATTAGTTGGATATAATAATTAAAAATAATCACAAGCTGAATGGTATGAGCGATATTTTAATTCTCATACTGTTTAGCTTTTTTTATTTTATTGGCATGAATACTTATTTCATAGATTTGACTCAACAGAAAGATAGATTGTTTTGTTGTAGAACAACTAGCAAATTTAAAATATGAATTTTACGTTAAAAATAATAATTTAATATAAATAATATAAATTTATAATTTAAAATATTGATTTCTATTAGAAAAATATGCTATAATAAAAGTGTAATAAAAACCAAGGGGTGAATGATAATTATGAGGAACGAGAAGTTTTATCGTGTTATCATCGTTTGCGGTCATCTTGGTTGTCGTAGAAGTGTAGAAGTGTAGAAGTGTAGAAGTGTAGAAGTGACAAGGTATTTTAAAGATTACGATATTGTGTCTTGTTACTTCTCGGCATTTCAAATGCCTCGCTCGAAGAAAAACACCGGTTGTGTGAAGCTTGTTGAACCAATAACAGAAAAAGAGTATTTAACCGGCAAACAAAATGAAAAAGATAATTTGCATTTGCAAACTTTTAAAAGTCGCAAAAATAAAGTTGCATAATGAATTAATTCGATGCAAAGCGTAGGGGAGTGATTTTGTTGAATAACATCTACAAACCTCAGGATTTTTTAGACAGCATATATTACAAAAGCTATTCTGAAATTGTGAGAAAATTGCTGAAATTAATTATTCAAAAGGTTATTGAGGCAAAAGTAGAATTTGCTGTTAAGGCACGGAAAGATGGATCCATCACATTCTCATTACATGAAAAAAGTCAGAAGAATATTGCCACGATATGGATATATGAAAAACACTTAAGAATAATAATTTTAAACCAATATGATAAAAAGATTTATACAGAAGATGAAGTTACAGATGAACTAATAATCAACATTTTGAATAAATATCAGTCATTAAGTAAAGCCAAAAGACAAATATCCGTATATCTAGAGGAAGAACTAATAGAGAAGATTGAGGAAAAAGCCAAAGAAGAAAATAAAAAAATGAACGATATAATTGTTGAAGCTATCCAAGAAAAAACAAGAGAGGTTTTTATAAACGATCAACACAAGTTGGAGTTTGGCAAACTGATTAAGAGTGCAGGTTTATATGAGCCAAATAAGGATTGCACGCCATTGATGGATGACAAAAAAAGAAAAGTTATTGCATTGTTTTACCTGATATCGGCATTTCAGGACGAGTACTACGAAAGGTTTGGCGAAAAGTTTTGGTTTGACGAAAAGGAAAAAGCATTAAAGGGACCTGTTTATTTGATGCAGGATTGGGAACTTGGCTTTGCTGAAGAAATAGTGCTAGGACTAGGAATGTTTTTGTTAAAAGGGAAAGAGAGTAGCATAGATTTGGCCCAAATATTGTGTTATCTAGAAGAGTCAACTACTTTTTTCCTGGCGGTAAATGCTTTAAAAATAGTAGGAGGCCAGTTAACTCTTTGCAAAGATGAAATTGTAAAAGCAAAACCGTTGGTTGTGAAGCAATCTGTGGATTTGTTTGACTTTCTGTAAATACTTGATACCAAAGGAGGTTAAACATGAGCTACGATAAAATTGTTAAAGGAATAATGGACGGATTGATAAAAATGAAGAGCCCTGATATCGCAACAGAAGAGTTTTACCGACGTCTTAACAGGTTTAAAAATTTTGACTATAAAAAGTTGTCCGATGATGAAATATTTTGGATGCTTACTTATGTATTGTTTTTCAACATGGGAAAGAAAGCATCCATGATAGAAAAGAAGCTGCCTTTGCTGAAAGAAAACTTATATGGTGTGGGGAAACTGTCGCATCTGGATTTTGCGCAAATAGAAGATATTATTTATCGTACGGGATTTCCGAAACAAATAAGATGGTGTGTTTATAATAGCAAAGTCTTTTACTCTTTGCTAAAGAAGTATGGGACATTTAGCAGCTATTTGGCGGAAGCATTTAATATTAGAGACACATTATGTTCCAACGATCAATTAAGAAAATTATATATCGACATAAAAAGCAAATTTGTTGGAATAGGCGAGACGGCAGGGTGGCATTTCTTAACCGAGTTGGGATTCTTTACGCTAAAACCGGACAAGGTCATAAGAAGAATTTTTTATCGTATTGGTTTGATAGAAGATGAAAGTGATTTGGATGCATCGATTGCTGTTGGCAGAGAAATGTCGAAGCAATTAAATATTCCTATCAGGTATATTGATATTATTTTCGTAAAGTATGGACAAGTAGGGCAATCCGATTTATTAGGCACGGTTGACGGTATTTGTACGGAAAACAATCCTAAATGTAATATATGCGAGCTGAAGTCTATATGCAGATATTATAGAAAAGCTCCCGAAACAAAATATGTTAATAATATAAATATCAATAGTTCCAGACCTAATATTACTCCAAACAATACACGCACTTTTGTTGAGAGTTCAAATGAATTCCAAGCTAATAATCCAAGACATTTTGAAGCAGAAAAATTCCAAGCAAAATATTTACAGCTAAACGAAGCTAAAAAACTGTTGTTACTTACGCTTATAAAGAAATGCGGACAGTTTTGCCCGGAGCATTTTGCTACAAATACGCCGGATTATCGTTTTAAAAATAAAGTGAATTTTTGTTTAATTACTTTGTTGATAAAAGAGCAGAAAATCAGAATACATATAAGAACTGATGGGCTCAGGTTGTCATCTTCAGTTCTTCAAATCAAAGAACTTCCTAATCACAACTATAGTGGGGATGAATGGGTAGAAATAATTGTTGATGATAATTTGCAGGTGGACGAGGCAGTGAGGCTAATAAAAGAAACCTATGACTACCATTTGCAAAAAAAGAATGTTTAAAGTTCTGTGTTTAAAAGACAAAAAGTCTCCTTCTTGGTAAGGATTCAGAAATAATGTTCAAGAAGGAGACTTTTTGTACAAACATTACAAGATCCTTTGATATAATAAATTTAATAAAGCAAATGAAAGACATTTGAGAGGATATAAAAAATGATGAAAAGGAAAAATATTTTAATTGTTGTGTTTTTGCTGGTTATAATTGCTGCGCTAAGGATATATTTTGATAATAACTTTATTGAAGTATCTCAATATATAATAACATCCGATAAAATTCCACCATCATTTAAAGGATTTAAAATATTGCAACTATCCGATTTACACAGTAAGAGCTTCGGAAATAAAAATAACAGACTTGTAAAGAAAATTACAAGCGAAAATCCTGATATTATTGTTATGACGGGGGATATGGTTAATGCAAAAGATAACGATTTTGAAGTTTTTATTAATTTTGCAGAGCAGATAAGCAGAAGCTTTGATGTATATTATATTGTTGGCAATCATGAGCAAGATTTAGATGAACATAAGAAAGCAATATTAATTGATAAGCTTAATGAGATAGGAATTAGGGTGCTGGATAATGAAAAAGTAGCAATTTCAAGAGTCGCTGAAAGTATTAATTTATATGGATTATGGTTTAATCTTAGATATTATAGAGATTTGAGAAATGAATATGCAAAGGACGTGTTTTTTGGCGAAGAGCAAATTCGGACCATTTTAGGTGATTTGGATACCGGTTCATATAACATTTTACTGACTCATAATCCAATCTATGCAGACACCTATTCTAATTGGGGTGCAGATTTGACCCTGTCCGGGCATATTCATGGGGGTATGATAAGGATACCTTTTGCAGGCGGATTGCTTTCTCCCGAAAGAGAGTTTTTCCCAAAATTTGTTGCAGGCGAGTACCAAGTAAATGGCAAGATATTAATTGTAAACAGAGGATTGGGCAACGGTAATTTTGGGATTAGGGTATTCAATCCTCCGGAAATATCGGTGATTACGCTTTCGAATTAGTCGTATTATGTAATCTCAAGATATAAATGAAGGTAACTTGCAAATATTTAGGAATATAATATAATTATTATAAGAGATTCTTGAGGTAGAAACATCAAGCTAAATTAAGCATGCAAAAGATGATTCGGAAAACAGCTGTTCTATAAAGATAGAAAAATTGCGTTTGGAGAAGGAGATAGCCAAGCGCTGAGAATGGTAAAGGAGACAGGCAATAATGAAGAAAATTGCATCTGTATGTTGTATGCTCATTACAATAATTTTAATGGCGTTGCCGTTTGGAGTTTCTATGACATTTGCACCCGGTCCGACAGAACGGGTGACGAGTTATTTCTCGTATTTTAGTATGATGCCATGGGGATACGGGAATTGGTTTCCGATTATTACTGCATTTTTTTCAATTATTATTCTTTTATTGCTCTTGGCAGGGATGAAGAAAGTGAATGTGGGAAGTGCAGTGCAAATTTTTCTGATTATATGTATTATATCTCAGTTGTTATCATGGCTACTGTTTAACTCCGGGAGCATTATTGGTGTTTGTGTAATGGCTTTGCATATTGCCGTGCTTATATTACAGGTATTACAAAATCGCAAATTTGCAAAATGATATATCCGGAATATTCCGGAGGGCAGTTCGATAGGAATTAATAGGTTTGAGTGATAAACTTAACAGATTAATCTCTATTGAAATGACGTTAGAGAATTACAATAATAATGACATTCCAAATAATTGGAAGTAGCAATTAAGATAATAACTAAGAAGGTATGGGCAGGACTATTTCTGTCGATACCTTTTTTATGTTTACCTATAAAGTCACATCAACTTTGTTCCAAAAAACTCAATTTGCAAATGTTTGTGATATATCGATTCACACATTCAAGACTAATTAATTTCAAAACGAAATAATAGCAACAGTCGTATTTTTGTTTACAAAAAACTAGAGCCTGTATACTTTGAGGAAAAGTTTTATTATAATAATATACGATTGATTCTTTGGGATGTTTGCTTATTATTAGTCAAAGTTTGAGTGATAAGCTCAAAGTAAAATAGAAAGGGGAGAAAATGCAAATGAGGAAAAGAGGATTAATATTACTGCTGCAATGATTGCAGCAACTTTTTTTATTGGCATGACGTCTACCAATGCAGCAACATTATACGGTGACTTAAATGCAGATGGTTCAATTAACTCAACCGATTTAACGATAATGAAGAGAGTGCTGCTCAAACAACGAAATGTTGATGATATTACTGCGGTTGATTTGAATGGCGATGGTAAAGTAACCTCGACAGACTATATGCTGTTGAAAAAGTACTTACTTAATGAAATAATCAAGTTTCCAGTTGAGGACATGCAACCTACAGTAGAGCCGACTCCAACAGTGGAGGTAACACCAACTCCTACAGAAACGGATGAAGAAGAATTTGCGTTCAGGATTAAAATATTTACGGATGGTGAAACGTACAAATTTCCACTTGATTACTCATACTCAAATTGCAATGTTCTTGTTGACTGGGGCGATGGCACAATAAGCGAAATAACGGATTATTCAACAGGAAAGCATAAGTATGAAAATCCAGGTATATATACGATAAAGGTGCTTTCTTTTAATTATGTGCCCCACATTCGATTTAGTAATGATAAAAATGTAATTGAAGTTCTTACACCTTTCCCGGACATGGGAGTATCAAACTTTAGTAATTGGTTCAGTGGCTGTAATAACTTGATGAAAGTTCCGGAAGGACTATTTTCAAATAATGTTAATGCTACAACCTTCTATTGGACTTTTAGTGAGTGCTATAACTTAATAGAAATTCCTGAAGGATTGTTTAAAGGTAATATTAAGGCAAAAGAGTTTCTACAGTGCTTTTTTAATTGTAAGAGTTTAAAAGAAATACCGGAAAGACTGTTTAAAGATAATATTAATGCGACTGTCTTTTTTGGTTGTTTTGATGGGCGCGAGAGTTTAACCAAAATACCCGAAAGATTGTTTGCAAATAATGTTAATGCCACAGACTTTGGGGGGGTTTTCTAGGATGTAGTAGCTTAACAGAAATACCAGAAGGACTATTTTGCGAATAATATTAATGCAACATCCTTTGCTCTTTGCTTTAGAGATTGCAGCAACTTAACAGAAATACCTGAAGGACTGTTTGCAAATAATATTAATGTAACAAACTTTGGAGGGTGTTTTGTTAGATGCAGCAGTTTAAAAGAAATACCTGAAGGACTGTTCGCAAATAATATTAATGTAACTAATTTTGGAGGGTGTTTTATTGAATGTAGCAGCCTAACAGAAATACCTGAAGGATTATTTGCAAATAACATTAATGTCACAAACTTTTCTGGCTGTTTTGGTGAATGCAGCAGCTTAACAGAAATACCTGAAGGATTGTTTGCAAATAACATTAATGTAACTAGCTTTGAAAGGTGTTTTGAAAAATGTGCCAGCTTAACCAAAATACCAGGAGGACTATTTGCAAATAATATTAATGTAACTAACTTTAGCCAGTGTTTTAGAAATTGCAGCAGCTTAACAAAAATACCAGAGAGAATATTCGAGAATAATATTGATGTAACTGACTTTAGCGGTTGTTTTGCAGGCTGTACCAGCCTAAGAGAGATTCCTGTGAAGCTATTTGCCAATAATATTAATGCAACTAATTTTAAGGAGTCCTTTAGTGAGTGTACGAACTTAATAGAAATTCCGAAAGGATTGTTTGATAGCAATGCTAATGTCACAGACTTTTCCAGATGTTTTTACCGATGCGAAAACTTGACAGGATTGGCACCTGCTTTGTGGCTGCGTACAAATGTCATAGAATACTTCTCATGCTTTTATAAATGTGTGAACTTGTCAAACTATAGAGATATTCCAACCGTCTGGAGATAACAATTAAGGAGAATAGGTAAAAAAGTATGGGCAGCATTATGGCTGTTTATACTTTTTTATGCTAATCTAGATAGTATTCAATCGATTTTGGTTCTTTCCAGAGTTAGCTGAGTAATCACATATTTTCAACGCGGAGAATATTGATTCTTAATGTTTCGAAGTTACACCAACCATACATAATTCGTTTTATTGTATTTAGTTTATTTATACATCATTTAAAGATACTTCAAAAAAAGGGATAAGAAAAAATCCTTTGCAAGCAACGTGATAAGTAGATTACAAAGGATTTATCAAATAAAATATCCTTACCTCCTAAACCTTCATTCTTGAACCTGTTTAAGCGGCAACAACTTTATAAAATTTAAAAAGGATTTAGTCAATGTCTTCAATAACTACTTCGCAAAACAAAATTACTCATAATCTTTAACCAACAGGGCTCGTATATAGCCCCTTTCATTAGAGGTGGAATCTACATAAAAACCTCTTCCGTAATAAAACCGCATAAGCTCCGCATACTTTGATGCAGTATGAAGACTCACCCTCTTAATGCCCTTTGATATTAGCAGCTTGTCAACGAGATTCATCATGGCCTTGCCGATACCAACGTTGTGATACTGAAGGCGCACACCGAATCTGCTTATGTAAGCGGTATTATCCGGCAGGATTTGAACCCTGATTGTTCCCACCGGAATATCATCAATAATTGCGATAAATACATCTTTAGTTTCAATGTCCCTTTTTATATCTTCCAATGACTCTTCTAAGGCTTCCATGGTACCGGTAAGCCCTGTGTCCTGCATATACTTTTCAAACGCTTCCTTAGTGATGCTTTGGATGGCCTTTGCATCTTCCAGAGTGGCTTTCCTGATAACAAATGAGTAATTCATAATAATCACCGATTACCTATTCCCCATAAGCAATGCCATTATTGCCTTCTGGACATGCAGCCTGTTTTCAGCCTCGTCAAAAATAACGGATTGGGACCCGTCTATTACATCCTCGGTTACTTCATAACCCCTGTAGGCAGGTAAACAATGCAGGAATATTGCATCCTCATTAGCTTTTGAGAATAGTGTGCTGTTTACCTGATAAGGCATAAATATCTTGATTCTTTCTTCCTTTTCACTTTCCTGTCCCATACTTACCCAGGTATCGGTGTAAACAACATCGGCATCTTTAATTGCCTCTTCCGGGTCTTCAGTCAATAAAATATTTGAACCGGAGACTTTGGCATCTTCCTGAGCTTCCGATACTATTTGACTGTCACATTCATAGCCCTTTGGTGATGCAACCGCTATGTCCATACCTACCTTTGCGCAACCGTGAAGGAGTGAGTTTGCAATGTTGTTTCCGTCTCCAATATATGCAAGCTTGAGTCCTTTTAAAGTTCCCTTGTGCTCATAAACAGTGAAAAGGTCCGCAAGAATCTGGCATGGGTGCATTAAGTCGGTAAGACCGTTTATAACAGGCACATTGCCGTATCGGGCAAGGTCCTCCACATCACTGTGGGCAAAGGTACGGATCATTATTCCGTCTACATATCTTGAAAGAACCTGTGCAGTATCGTAAATAGTTTCGCCGCGTCCTAGCTGTATGTCATTTGAGCTTAAGAACAGAGGATAACCTCCAAGCTGGTACATACCTACTTCAAAAGATACGCGAGTCCTTGTGGATGACTTTGTAAAAATCATACCAAGAGTTTTGCCTTTGAGCAGGTGGTGCGGTATACCTTCCTTTTGCTGCCTTTTGAGTTTTTCTGCCAGTTTGAAAATTGATTCAAAATCCTCAAGTGATAAATCGTGAAGACTGATCAAATGTTCCATAAAAACACCTCCCGTTTGTTTTTTTACTGCGTTTAATTTGAATATTCATCCAGCGAATATATTTCAGTTTCCTCTCCGGATGTCATATGTTCCAGTATTGATATCATTGATTTTGCAGTATCCAGAGAAGTAATACATGGAATATTATACTCAATAGCTGTTCTTCTTAGTATAAAACCAAGTCTTTCAGGTATTTTACCTCGGGTTGGGGTATTAATTACCAGCGATATTTTATCTTTCTTTATCATTTCAATCATTTCATCATCCGATACCATATCCACTTCTATGCCGACACCAGAGAGATTGGTGTATGTGCCCTCAGAAGCAACCAGGTTAAAGCCTAAGTCCGAAAGGGCCTGAGCAATCTCAATGCATTCAGTTTTATCTCTGTCGGCTACCGAAAGAAGTACGCTTCCGCCGGACGGAATTTTAAGTCCGGATGCAACAAGTGCTTTGTACAGTGCTATATGATAATCCTTTGAAACTCCCATTACCTCACCGGTGGACTTCATTTCCGGTCCAAGGAAAGTGTCTACAGTGGTGAGTTTTGCAAAAGAGAATACAGGAGCTTTTACAGCTACAAATTCAGACTCTTTGTAAAGTCCGGGAGTGTATCCTAAGTCTTTCATTTTATATCCCATGATAAACTTTGTGGCAACATCAACCATGGGGATACCGGTTACCTTGCTCATTACAGGAACCGTACGGCTTGCTCGGGGATTAACCTCGATAACGTATACTTTATTATTACGGTCTATAACAAACTGAATGTTAAACAGACCTACAATTTTTAATGCCTTTGCCAGCCTTATGGTATAGTCTACAATGGTATTCTTTGTCTCCTCGTCAAGCGTCTGGGGAGGATATATTGAAATACTGTCTCCAGAGTGAACACCGGCTCTTTCAATATGTTCCATAATGCCGGGAATCAAAACATCCTCGCCGTCACAAATACCATCCACTTCGACTTCCTTACCTTCTACATATTTGTCTATCAGAATAGGGTGTTTAGTTGAGAGCCCGACGGCAAGCTGCATATATTCTTTCAAGGTCTCATCATTATACACCACTTCCATTGCTCTTCCGCCAAGAACATACGAAGGTCTTACGAGAACAGGATAGCCTATTCTTTGAGCTATTGCCTTTGCCTCGTCATAGGAGAAGGCTGTGTCTCCTTCGGGTAACGGTATTCCCAGTTGCTCCAAGAGATTTAGGAACCTATCCCTGTCTTCGGCAATATCAATGCTTTCAACCGATGTGCCGAGAATATTTATTCCTTCCTTTGCCAGCGTTCCCGCAAGATTTATTGAAGTCTGGCCTCCAAATTGAACAATTACACCAAGAGGCTTTTCCTTTTCAATTATATCAAGCACACATTCCTTTGTGAGAGGTTCAAAATATAATTTATCCGATGTGTCAAAATCGGTACTTACCGTTTCCGGGTTGTTGTTTATTATAATTGACTCGACTCCCAATTCCTTTAAAGTCCTTACCGAATGCACACTGCAGTAGTCAAACTCGATACCTTGGCCTATCCTTATAGGTCCCGAACCTATAACTATAACCTTCTTTTTATCGGATACAATTACATCGTCCGTTTCTTCGTAAGTTGAATAATAGTATGGGGTTACAGCTTCAAATTCACCGGCGCAAGTATCAACAATTTTATATACGGGGCGAATAGGGTATTTGTTTCTAAGCTCTAAAACCGTGTCAAGAGGCACATTTATGAGATTTGCGATATACGAGTCCCCAAAACCGGTCTTTTTAGCTCTGGAGTAGAGGTCGTAATCAAGCCATGCAATTCCGGCATTTTTAATTTCTTCTGCCATCTTGACGATTTTTTCAAGCTTCTTAACAAAGAATATATCTATTTTTGTTATATTACTGATTTCTTCTGAAGTTACTCCTTTTTGGAGTGCCTTGCTGATAGCAAAAATTCTTTCGTCACTTGGTGTCTTTATAAAGTCGAGAAGCTCTTCCACCGACTTGTTGTCAAAAAGACTGAGACCAAGCTGATAGTTCATTTTAATATCCAGAGAATCTATGGCTTTGAGCAGTGACTCTTCAAAGGTCCTGCCTATGGCCATTACTTCACCGGTTGCCTTCATCTGGGTACCTAATGACCTGTCGGCATTTGAGAATTTGTCAAAGGGCCAACGGGGTACTTTTGTAACCACATAGTCGATTGAAGGTTCAAAACATGCATAAGTATTCTGAGTAACGGAGTTTTTGATTTCATCAAGGTTAAGACCGATTGCAATTTTGGCTGCAACACGTGCGATAGGGTATCCCGTTGCCTTGGATGCAAGGGCGCTGGAACGGCTTACCCTTGGGTTTACTTCAATTACTACATATTCGAAGCTATTTGGATTTAAAGCATACTGAATATTGCAGCCGCCTTTTATGTTAAGGGCACGAATAATCTTCAATGAAGCAGCTCTTAGCATCTGAGCTTCAACATCCGACAGGGTCTGGCAGGGGGCAACAACAATGCTGTCACCGGTGTGAACCCCTACAGGGTCGAAATTTTCCATATTGCATATGATAATGCTGTTGTCGGCGCCATCCCTTATAACCTCATATTCAATTTCCTTCCAGCCTGCAACACTTTGCTCCAAAAGAACCTGATGTATGAGGCTAAGCTTCAATCCTTTACCGCAAATATATTTGAATTCCTCCATATTGTTGGCAATACCGCCGCCAGAGCCACCCAATGTATAAGCAGGGCGAATGATGATAGGAAAGCCTACTTCTTCGGCAAATTTAATAGCGCTGTCAAGATCGGTTGCAATTGTGCTTAAGGGGACTTTTTCACCTATTTCCTGCATGGTTTCCTTGAAAAGTTCCCTATCTTCGGCCTTTTTAATTGACTCTAAAGACGTACCCAGAAGCTCAATTCCCATTTCCTCCAAAATTCCGTCTTCCGCTAGTTCTACCGCCATGTTAAGGCCTGTCTGGCCTCCCAAAGAGGCCAAGATTCCATCAGGCTTTTCTCTTCTGATTATTTTCTTTACGAAATCGAGGGTAATGGGTTCTATATATACTTTGTCTGCTGATTGTGTATCGGTCATTATTGTCGCAGGGTTGCTGTTTACAAGAACGACTTCAATGCCTTCTTCTCTTAGAGCTTTACATGCTTGCGTTCCTGAATAGTCAAACTCTGCAGCCTGACCGATAACTATAGGTCCCGAACCGATAACAAGGACCTTTTTTATTTTATCTATTTTTGGCATAATTACCTCCACGCATAAAGACTCAAATAAACTATAAGTTGTCCATCATTTTAATAAAGTCGTCAAATATGTAAGAAGAATCATCCTGTCCCAAAACAGCTTTGGGGTGGTATTGAACTCCTACAACAGGATAATGTTTGTGCTTAAAGCCTTCTACTGTATTGTCATTAATATTTATATGGGTAACAAGTATATCGTCGCTAAAGTCATTTTCCAGAGCATAATTGTGGCATTGAGAAGTTACATAACATCTTCCTTTGATAAAATCTCTGACAGGCTGGTTTGCTCCATGGTGGCCGAATGGGAGCTTTATAACTTTACCTCCAAGAGCCAATCCCAAAAGCTGATGTCCCAATCCTATTCCGAGTATCGGTTTTTTACCTATGAGCTCCTGTACGGTAGACTTGACAAACGGAAGCTCGGAGGGGTCACCAGGTCCGTTGGATAAAAGAATACCGTCGGGATTATAGCTCATAATTTCATTTGCAGGGGATGAAGCGGGAAGAATGTATATATCGCAGTTCATTTTCTCCAATGCTTTTATAATGCTCTGCTTTACCCCAAAGTCAATTACCGCCACACGTTTTCCTCTGCCGGGCTTGTGAATGGGGGACTTTGTGGAAACCTCCATTACAGCATTCTTTTTCTCCATTTTCTTTTTTGCAAGTTTTTCAAGGAGCAAGTCTATATTTCCGGACTCAGTGGAAATTATACCGTACATACTGCCTTTGCTTCTGATGTGTTTGGTGAGGGTTCTTGTGTCAATGCCTTTAATGCCCACAATTCCATTGGCAACGAAATATTCGTCGGGAGTAATTTCACAACGCCAGTTGGTGGGCGTATCAGAAAGCTCTTTAACAATAAATCCTTGAACATGAGTTCTGTCGGACTCGTTGTCATACCGATTGAAACCGTAGTTTCCAATCAATGGGTAGGTCATAGCAACTATTTGACCGCTGTAAGACGGGTTGGTCAATATTTCCTGATAACCTGTCATGCATGTGTTAAAAACAATTTCTCCAACTACTTCTCCAGCCTTTCCAAAGGCTTCTCCCGTAAAATAAGTTCCATCTTCCAAAACTAAAACTGATTTCATTTCTCAGACTCCTTAACTAATATTATTAAATATTATTAAAGTTCTTTTTAATTATTTTTTAAATAATCTTTTTAATTTTCTTTTTCTAGTTAAATTTAATATTCTTTAAATATACTCTCCAATGTCTCTATCATGCCGTCAATATCTTGCTGTGTAATAATAAGTGGAGGCAGCATCCTTATGATATTCTTGCCTACGCTTCCAACCAAATAGCCCTTTTCGAAGCATTTGTTTTTAATTTCCACTGCTGCATCTATCGAAAGCTGAATACCTATCATGAGACCTTTGCCTCTTACATCTTGAATAATGCTGTACTTTTTGGCAAGCTCCGAGAGCCTCTTCATAAAGTAGTCTCCCATTTTTGCCGAGTTTTCCACGAGTCCGTCGTTTATCAGGACATCTAAAACCGCCAGTGCCGCCGTACATGCGAGAGGATTGCCTCCAAAGGTTGAGCCGTGGTCTCCGGGTTCAAAAGCACTTGCCACGTGCTCCTTGGCACAGAGCGCACCTATTGGGAATCCGCCTCCTAAAGCTTTGGCAAGCGTGAATATGTCAGGCTCCACACCAAAATGCTCATATGCAAAGAGCTTTCCGGTACGGCCCAGGCCGCACTGAACCTCATCGAAGATAAGGAGTATGCCTTTTTCATCACAAAGCTTGCGTACGCCTTTTAAATACTCCAGAGAGGTAAGATTTACTCCGCTTTCACCCTGTATAGGCTCAATCATTACAGCACAGGTTGAACCGTTTATTGCTTTCTCGAGAGCGTCAAGATCATTTATTGGCACTTTCAAAAAGCTTGGAGTGAGAGGGGAGTAGGGTTTTTGGTATTTATCCTGGCCTGTCGCGGCGATGGTGGCAAGGGTTCTTCCGTGGAAAGACTTTTCCAAAGTTATGATTTCGAATTTTTCCGGCATGCCTTTCTTTTTAAAATAGATGCGTGCAAGTTTTATTGCCCCTTCGTTTGCTTCTGCACCACTGTTTGCAAAAAATACCCTGTCGGCACAAGAGATGCTTACAAGTTTTTCTGCAAGCTTTGCCTGGGACTCTATGTAATAGAGATTGGAACAGTGTATGAGCTTTTCAGCCTGTTGCTTTATGGCATCCACAAGTTTTGGGTGTGAATGTCCCAATGCACTTACTGCTATACCGCCAAGAAAGTCATAGTACTTGTTTCCGTCTATGTCCCAGAGGTTGATTCCTTTTCCGTGGGAAAAACATACAGGGGTTCTATTTCCGAATGTATTCATGAAGTATTTTTTGTCCAAATCGATAATTTCTCCTAATTTCATAGATAACCCTCCCCGTCGAAAATAATACTTATAATTATACATAAAAATGTATAAAAATGCAAGAGATAATGTTAAACTCTTATAGCTTATTAATTCATAAAAGCGTAGAGCAAGACTTTGATGATATTATGCCGGAAATTCGAAATTAAAACCGAAAAGACTTTTAGAAAAAAGAAGAGAGGAAATAGAGAAGATGCTTGAATTTATTTAAGGTAAAATTTAAGATTCAGCGGCAAAAACAATCAAAAAGGAAATATGCAAAAAAAAATATACCCATTAACCAAAACGGTCTAAGGCATATAATTGCATTATTATTAAACAAGCAATAGGCAATATTAAAGATGTTTTCTTACGCACTTAATGTAATCATCTTTAAGCTTGGTCTTTTTGTCTTCAACCGAATTGAAAAAGCCCGAGAGGATACTGTTGCTGTCCTCCGTCATGGCTGTATATTGCAAACCGTAATCGGCAAAGTCGCTTTTAGGTGATTTTCTATTTATTTTTCCACGGGTATTTATGGATTTTTTGTTTGGAAGAAAGATTGAAAAATCAAGTTCATCACAGTCAATTTCAAAATGCTCTTTAGAGTAAAAGGCCATACCCACAAAGCTTATGTTGTGTATTATAACAAACCGCTCCTCTGCGGAGTCAGGGAACTTTACGGTTGCACCCAAATAAACATCATATCGTGGGAAAACTCTTGTGTTTTTGATTTCCTTAACGTCTTTTATATCAATAGTTATGTAACTGGGGTACTCAGGCCTGATTTTTACAATTTCGCCTTCAAACAAAATCTCGCTATGCTCGCTGGAATATTTTACTGTCATGGTCTGCCCCAACATTATGATATTTTCGAGGTATTCATTTATCAGTGCAATGGATATCATATGTTTTTCTACTCTATACACTATATTCTGAATCCAAATGCTGCCGTTTTTCAGCTTTGTATTTACAACCATTCCCTCTTTTAGAACCTTTGATACTATGTCTTTCTTCAAAAGGACCAATCCTCCCCGTGGCGATTGTGATCGAATAGTTTTGATTAAATTATTCTTTATAAAAGTCTAAAATCCTTCAAAATTTGATAAAATTCCTCACTATTTATTAATTATTTATTCAAATATATAGATTTTATATCATATATATATATTTTATAATTTTTCTCGGTTGTGATAAAGGATTTTTTCCTTCATAATCATAGTTCCGATTCCCTTATTTGTAAATATCTCAAGCAGCAGACAATGAGGTATTCTGCCGTCTATGATGTGGGTTCTTCCGACTCCCTTTTCGAGAGCGTCAATACATCCTAAGACTTTTGGAATCATACCGCCGTCAATGATTTTTTTCTCGATGAGGTCAAGGGCTTCTGCCGAGGTGAGGGCAGGAACTATTTCATCGGAGTCTTTATTTTTCTTGACACCCGGAACATCGGTGAGCAACATTAATTTTTCTGCCTTTAGGGCAGCAGCCACCTCTCCGGCAACGGTGTCGGCGTTGATATTGTAGCTTTCGCCGTCTTTGCCGATTCCTATTGGGGCAATGACAGGTATGTATTCATCCTTTGCCAGAAGCTCAATCAGCCTTGAATTGATATTTGTTATTTTACCGACATATCCAAGGTCCGTTTCCTGACCATTGACCGTTGTTTTATATTGCTCGCATTCTATGATATTACCGTCAATACCGCATACTCCGATAGCCTTTCCGCCCATCTGGTTTAGTAGAGAAACAATTTCTTTGTTGGTTTTTCCCACAAGAACCATCTGAGCGATGTCCATCGTCGCCTTGTCTGTCAGTCTGAGGCCGTTGACAAACTGGCTTTTGATGTTGAATTTGTCAAGAGCTTTGTTAATATCCGGTCCGCCGCCGTGAACAACTACCGGATTCATTCCAATATATTTAAGCAGAGTTATATCTTCCATTACAGAGGTTTTAAGCTCTTCGTTTATCATTGCATTTCCGCCGTATTTTATAACTACTGTTTTGCCGTAAAGTTTCTGAATATAGGGAAGAGCCTCTATAAGTATCTCAGCTTTTTTTATAACTGTTTCCATTGATGTTTCCAAAACAATACCCTCCAAACATTTTAGTATATTCGTTATCGATTATAAATTACAGGTAGATACCGGGATTTGAAAGCCCTCTGTGTTCGGGTAGCCCAAACAATATATTCAGAACCTGGACGGCCTGACCTGCAGCGCCTTTACCCAAATTGTCAATGGCAGAGAGAACAACAACCCTGTTTAATCGCTTGTCAACAACAAGACCTATATCAATAAAGTTCGAACCGACTACAAATTTTGTTTCCGGAAGTTTGCCTTCATCCAGTATCCTGACAAAATATTCATTTTTATAATATTCCTTATACAGCTCGATTAATTCCGATGTTGATTTTTCGCAGTTCAAATTTGCATAAATGGTGGCAAGCATTCCTCTCTTCATTGGCACAAGGTGGGGAGTAAAGGAAACCGTCAACTCCTCTTTTGCTAAAAGTGAGAGCTCCTGCTCAATTTCAGAGGTATGCCTGTGGGTGGAAACATTGTAAGCTTTGAAATTTTCCGTACACTCACAGAACTGGTAGGGAAGGTCGGTTTTTCTTCCGGCTCCCGAAACCCCTGAAGCGGCATCGATTATAATGTTTTTTGTGTCGACAAGTCCGTTTTTAATTAAAGGTGCCAGAGCCAATATTGAACATGTGGGATAACAACCGGGATTGCCTATTATCTTTGCATTCTTTATTTCTTCTCTATGCAGCTCGGGCAAACCGTATGCCGAGATTTCGAGAAGGTGAGGCATTCCGTGAGTGGTGTTGTACCATTTTTCATACACCTCAACAGACTTGTAACGAAAATCACCGCTGTGGTCAACTATTCTTTTACCCTTTTCAACAAGCTTGGGTATCACTTCCTTTGATATACCGTGGGGAAGTGCGGTAACAAATACATCAGCTTTGTCGGCAATTTTATCTATATCAAGCTCGTCGCATTCCATATCGAAAACATTTCTGAGGTTCGGATATACATCCGATATCTTATCTCCGGCAAAGTTGTGGGATACGACAGAAGTAATTTTGATGTCCGGATGGTTTTGAAGAAGACGCACTATTTCTATTCCAACGTAACCGGTAGCTCCTATGATTCCTACATTCGCCATTTAAATACCCTCCCAACAAAAGCACTTTAATAATAACTGATTGATTTTACCAATTGATTTTATAATTATACATTCTCATGCATAAAAATTCAATATTGATTTTTATTAAATTTTCGATTGGATAATAATGACTATATGTTAGATATTACCATGGGCTAAAAATACTAATTATATTATCCCGGTATAAACTCGCAAAGGTTAAGCTACAGCTGTATTAACGACATAAAATGTTTATTTGCTTTATGCAAAGTTACTAAATACTGAAATAATTTTTGTGAATTTATGTACTAGTTGAAGGATTGAATTAAATGTTATATTAGTATCGTTGAAACTAATGCTCGTAAAATAATTGGGAGGGAAAGAAATGGCAAGCGTTAAACTAAAAGGTATATACAAAAGGTATCCAGGTGGGGTTACTGCGGTAAATGACTTTAATTTAGATATTGAAGATAAGGAATTTATTATATTGGTAGGACCGTCTGGATGCGGAAAAACTACAACATTGAGAATGGTTGCTGGATTGGAAGAAATTTCAGAAGGTGAGCTTTACATAGGTGACAAATTGGTTAACGATGTGGCACCTAAGGATAGGGATATAGCGATGGTTTTCCAGAACTATGCTTTGTATCCTCACATGTCAGTGTTTGACAACATGGCATTCGGATTGAAGCTTAGAAAAGTACCAAAGGATGAGATTAAGAGAAGAGTTTTAGAGGCTGCAAAGATTCTTGACATAGAACACTTGCTTGAAAGAAAGCCGAAGGCATTGTCCGGAGGTCAGAGACAGAGGGTTGCGTTGGGTCGTGCTATAGTTCGTGATCCAAAGGTATTCTTGATGGATGAGCCTTTGTCAAACCTTGACGCAAAGCTGAGGGTTCAGATGAGAACCGAAATCAGCAAGCTGCACCAGAGACTTCAGACAACATTTATCTACGTTACTCATGACCAGACAGAAGCTTTGACCATGGGTACAAGAATTGTTGTTATGAAAGACGGATATATTCAACAGGTTGATACTCCGACAAATCTTTATGAGAGACCTTGCAATATGTTTGTTGCAGGATTTATCGGAAGCCCGCAAATGAACTTTGTAAATGCAAGAGTTGAAAAGCGCGGAGACGAAGTACACCTCTTGTTCGGTAAACAAGATATCAAACTTCCGGAAGGAAAAGCTAAAAAGCTTGAAGGAAGTGAATATGTAGGTAAAGAAGTTGTAATGGGTATACGTCCTGAAAACGTTCATGATGAAGCTATTTATCTTGAGTCAATGGCCGACAGCGCTGTGGATGCAAAAGTTGAAGTTGTTGAAATGCTCGGTTCGGAAACATTGCTCTATATGATAATAGATGATGTTGAGTTTACTGCAAGAGTTAACCCTAGAACAAAGGCAAGACCCGGCGATATAATCAAAGTTGCTTTTGATACCAACAAGATTCATCTCTTTGACAAAGAGACAGAAAGGACTATAATGAACTAATAATAAATAAAATAAAAAAGGAAAGATTTTTTTAAATCTTTCCTTTTTTATTTTATTTTGTGTATAATAAAAGATATAGGACAAAAAGTAATATGCTTTGATTTATACCGACTGATGCAAAGGGAAGGATTAAGATGTCTGTAAAGTTATATCAAAATCTCGTAAATCAGATAAAAGACGTGATAGATTCCGAGTTTGGAATAATGGATGATACCGGTCTTATTTTGGCGTGCTCGGATGAGAAAAAAGTAGGTCAGAGTAGTCCCTTGGTGTCTGAGATTATGAGGTCAAAGGACCAGTTTGTAGTAATTGAAGGGCAAACGTTTCAGAAGGTTTACATAAAAAGTAAGCTCGAATTTATTACGTTTGTTAATTCCGATTCGGCAGACAGCCAGAAATTTCTAGCTTTGATATCGATTAATGCAGTAAACATGAAGAGCTATTTTGACGAGAAATATGATAAGATCAGTTTTATAAAAGGAATCATACTGGACAACATTCTTCCCGGGGACATCACTTTGAGAGCCAAGGAACTCCACCTTCAAAGCAGCAATGTAAATAGAGTGGTTTTTCTTATAGAAACCGAAAAGACGAAGGATATTTATGCCCATGAGATAGTAGAAGGGCTTTTTCCCGTAAAAACCAAGGATTTTGTCGTAGTACTTGACGATGAGACAATAGTGCTCGTAAAAGAGCTGAAGCCCGACTATGACTACAAGGAAATAACCAAACTCTCCAAATCTATAATCGATACACTGTCCACGGAGGGAATGGTTAAGGCAAGGATTGGAATCGGAACAGTAGTTAACAATATAAAGGATATAGGGCGTTCCTTCAAGGAAGCACAAATGGCGCTGCAAATAGGAGGCATTTTTGACAACGAAAAAAGCATTATCGATTATAACAAGTTGGGAATAGGAAGGCTCATATACAACCTTCCTCCGACATTATGCAACCTGTTTTTAAATGAGGTATTCAAGGAAGGCTCCTTTGAAGCTTTGGATTCTGAGACAATGCATACGATTACGAAGTTTTTTGAGAACAATCTCAACGTGAGTGAGACATCAAGGCAGCTTTATGTCCATAGAAACACTTTGGTTTATAGATTGGATAAAATTCAAAAAGTTACAGGTCTTGACCTAAGACTTTTTGACGATGCAATAATATTCAAGGTTGCCATGCTGGTGAAAAAATATCTTGACAGCAATCGGGGATTGATATAGGCGACTTAAGGATTGTTTACGCCTGGTATGGTGTGTTTTCTTATGTTTATAATTGGTTATCGCAATTGCAAAAAATGAATTAATAAGATAAAATATTGCACGAAAGATAAAATACACCGGATTTAAATCCGGACGATTGCCCTTAAGGAGGTCAACGTGGTAGAGTATAGAGCAGTTTCAAAGAGATATCCAAACGGTACATTAGCGTTAAGTGATATTAACCTTACGATAAATAAAGGCGAATTTGCGTTTTTTGTAGGACCCAGCGGTTCCGGTAAATCAACTTTGCTTAAACTTATCTTAAAAGAAGAGGACCCTACGGAAGGGGAAGTTTTTGTAAACGGTTATGAGCTTTCTAAAATGACCAGAAAAGACATACCCCTTTTAAGAAGGAGTCTTGGTGTCGTATTTCAAGATTTTAGGCTTCTTCCCAATAAAACCGTATATGAAAATGTGGAGTTTGCGATGCAGATTACCGAGGCACTTCCGAAAGAGATAAGAAGGCAGGTGCCTATGGCTCTTGCGCTGGTTGGACTCAGCAAGAAAGCTAAAGCTTATCCTGGCCAATTGTCAGGAGGCGAGCAGCAGAGAGTGGCTTTGGCACGGGCATTGGTGAACAACCCGTCCCTTTTGATTGCCGATGAGCCTACCGGAAATCTTGACCCGGAGACTTCCTGGGAAATAATGAAGCTTCTTGCAGAAGTAAATTACCGGGGGACTACAGTGATTGTCGCCACTCATGAAAAGAGCATCGTGGATGCTATGAAAAAGCGTGTAATAGCTATTGACAGAGGAGTAATAGTAAGAGATCAGGAGAAAGGACAGTACGAAGATGAAGTTAAGAACCACCAAATACATTATTAAAGAAGGTTTTGTAAATACATATAGAAATGTGCTTATGTCCCTTGCTTCAATGGGGGTTGTTTCTGCTTCTCTCATAATACTGGGATTTTTTCTGGTTATAACTGCAAATATAGAGCACAATACCCGTTTTTTGAAAGAGCAGCCGGAAATGCAGGTGTTTTGCAATCCGAACCTTGATGATTATCAGGTTGGTATGGTCCAATGGACTATAAGCAAAGATGATAGAATAGAATCATATGAAGTAGTTGATAAAGCGGCAGCTTTTGAGAAGGCCAAGGAAATGCTGGGAGAAGACAAGGAAATCCTCGAGGGTCTTGATGAAAGTATCATGCCGGTTTCATTTATTATTAAGCTGAAAAATTCCAAGGACTATGAGGAAGTTGTTGAAGAGTACAAGAATTATCCCGGCGTGGACAATGTGCAGTATTCGCAAAAGGCTATAGATTTTGTGAACAAAATACTTAGAATGTTGCAAATAGGAAGTACTGCGCTTATAATTATATTGTCGGCTATAGCTGTGTTTATAATTTCCAATACAATTAAACTCACAGTGTTTGCCAGAAGAAAAGAAATTAATATAATGAAATACATAGGAGCTACCGACTGGTTTATCAGATGGCCTTTTATTGTTGAAGGTATTATAATTGGGCTGGTTGGAGCTGTTGCAAGCTTTGGAATCATCTATATTGTATACGCTTTGGGAGGAAGAAGCATCGTGAACGACATGGCAATGCTTGAACTGGTCAGCATGGGAGATATGAGTTTTCAGCTTATTTCTACCTTCTGCTTGATAGGAGCGTTTGTCGGAGCTTTAGGAAGCGTAATATCAATACAAAAATACTTACGAGTATAAAACACTTGCATATGGGAAACCAAAGATAAATTCAAGGCGTAAATCGAGGGGGTTGAAACAGTGAAGAGGACTGTACTGGCAGTTGTAACGTTTTCATTAATTTTATCGTCATTATTTGTACCCACATTTGCCAAGACTATTTCTGATGTACAAAAGGAGAAAAATACTGTTGACAATCAATTAAACAGTATTACAAAGCAGAAGAAACAGGAGAAGGAAAAGCTAAATTCGGTAGAGAGTGAGAAGAAAAAAATTCAATCCGAGCAAGAGCAGAAGACTAAGGAATTCAATTCCTTAAATCAACAGGTTGAAGAGCTAAATAAACACATAGAAGAAATAGATGCTGCAATAAAGGAAAGTGAAGAACGATACAATAAACAGATGGAGCTGTTAAAGGTCAGAATTAATGTAATGTATCAGAATTCGGGCTCTACATATATTCAAACACTGGCAGAATCGGAGAACTTTATTGATTTCTTAAATAAACTTGAGCTTGTTTCTGCTATAAGCAAAAGAGATAAAGAGATAATTGAGGACATCAAGCAGGCCAAAGAAGATGTTGAGTTTAAAAAGAAACTGGCGGTTGAAAAGCGGGATACCGTTAAGGAAAAAGCCGAGCAATCGTTAAAAGCATTAAATGAATTGAGTGTTGCAAGATCAAAGCTGGATAGTGAAATCAGCAGTATAAACTCGCAACTGAAAAAACTTGAACAGCAGGAAAATGAGTTAATAAGACAGTCGAATGAACTTGCCGGTCAGATAAGAAGACTTCAGCAAAGCGGAAATTATGCCGGTGGAACCATGCGTTGGCCTGCGCCCAGCAGCTCAACCATTTCGTCCTACTTTGGCAACAGACTACATCCGATACTTAAGGTGTATAAGATGCATACAGGTATAGATATTTCAGCCGCTTCCGGTACATCGATAGTGGCGGCCAACAAAGGGACGGTAATAATGTCGGGATGGCAGAACGGCTACGGTTATACGGTGGTTATTGACCATGGAGGCGGAATTTCCACATTGTATGCCCATTGCAGCAAATTACTTGTCAAAGTGGGCGATTCGGTAAATGCCGGGGATACAATTGCAAAAGTAGGGAGCACCGGACTTTCGACAGGGCCTCACTTGCACTTTGAGGTTAGGAAAAACGGTACTCCGGTAAACCCTCTAGACTATGTAAAGCCGTAAAATAAAGTCACAATGATATATCCAAGATAATTTAAAATGAAGCTCGTGCTTTTTTAAGTACGAGTTTTATTTTATTAATAAAAATATTATTAATGAATCGGGCATATGATATAATAAAGACAGGTTTGACAAATCAAACAGCAATTATAAATACAATATTGCTTGCAATTTATAAAAAATTAAGGGAGTGTTTTAAAATTGAATAAAAGTATTTTTTCATCAAAGATTTTTCCGTTCATTTTGGTTGCGCTAATTTCTTCGACAGTGACCGCATATGGAACTTATTTTTTGTGGCATTTGCAAAAACCGAATTATATTATACTGTCCGAAGAAGAGGCAAAGGCTTTGGAACAAAAAACCAATAAGAAATTTGATGCCGATTACGCAATAACCTTTGACAAAAACAGTGTTGATTTTGAGAATATCAAAAAATATAACGAAGTTAAAAGACTTCTTAGTACATACTATTATGAGGATATTAACCAGAATGACATGCTCGAAGGTTCTATTGCAGGAATGGTAAATGCGTTAAACGACCCTTATACTGTATATTTTACGAAAGACCAAATGAAAGTTTTTGAAGAAAAAACATCGGGCAGCTATGTGGGTATAGGAGTATCATTAAATATGGGTGAAGACGGACTATTGACCGTAGTAGAAGCGTTTCCCGATTCTCCGGCAAAAAAAGTGGGAATAATGACGGGAGACAAGATAGTCAAAGTCGATGACCAAGATGTTACGACTATAAGCGATCAGGACTATATCGTTAGTATGATTAAAGGAGAAGAGAAAACCAAGGTCAAGATTACGGTTTTCAGACCCTCTGAAGGGACATATTTGGATTTTGATATAATAAGAGAAAAAATAAAAGTTGAGAACATAACCAGCGAGGTAATTGACGGGGATATAGGATATATAAAAATGAGCATGTTTGACAGTGAAATGGCGAAATATTTCGGAAATCACCTAAACAAGCTTCTTGATAAGAAAATAAAAGGACTGATAATAGATTTAAGGGATAATCCCGGCGGCGACTACAACGAAGTTTGTGCGATAGCGGACCGTTTGCTTCCGGAAGGTTTGATTGTTTATACAGAAGATAAGTTTGGCAACAGAAGTGAGAAAAAGTCTGATGCGAAGGAATTTGACTTGCCTTTGGCAATACTGGTTAACGGCAATAGTGCCAGTGCTTCGGAAATTTTGTCCGGAGCTGTAAAGGATCACAATAAAGGTACTTTGATTGGAACGAAGACCTTTGGGAAGGGACTTGTGCAGGCAGTTCAGGAGCTTGAGGACGGCTCGGGCCTTAAAGTGACTATAGCCAGATATTTTACTCCTTCAGGTGTATGTATACACAAAGAAGGAATTGAGCCGGACATTGTGGTTGAACTGGATGAAAAATATTCAAACATGCCTGTTTCGCAGGTGCCGAGAGAGGACGATACTCAGCTTAAAAAGGCTCTTGAAGTAATAAGAGAGCAAATCGGATAATATTCCGGCTTTAAGCACCTCCTTATAAAGAGCTTTTATATGTATATTGTTTAATGTTTTGCGCATACTAAGATTAAATGTTGCAATTTAGCATGAGCAATAGGAGGTGTAGTGGAGTTGGAAAACATAGATGAAAAATTGAAGTATGAAATAATAACGGAGTTGGGCCTTTTTGACAAAGTCAGCAAAAATGGCTGGAAGAGCCTGACGGCTAAAGAGACGGGACGGATTGGCGGTCTTATTACCAAAAGGAAAAAGATGATGCAGATGCAAAAGAGTCAGCAAGCTTAAATTCGGAAGTCAAAATTCTTTGGAGAATACATAATGATATGAGCTTCCATGACTTTTCAGGCGGGATGTATTTTATAAAATGCATCCCGCTTTGACGCTTTTAAGGCGTTTGTGTTATAATTATTCCGGCCTTTACGTTTGATTTCGACGGCCGATTTCCAAGGGGGTGGAGAGTATATACAGGGATTTTGCTTATATATACGATAGATTAATGTACGATGTGGACTATAAAGAATGGGCGGACTATATTGAGAAAATTTTTGAAAAAAATGAGCTCAAGCCCTCTTTGATAGCCGACCTCGGATGCGGTACGGGCAATTTTTGCATTGAGATGGACAAAAAAGGCTATGACGTGATAGGTATAGATTCGTCACCGGATATGTTGGACTGTGCCAAAAAGAAGTCTGAGGGAAGAAATATACTTTATCTTAATCAGGATATGTCAAATTTTGAGTTGTACGGCACGGTGGATGCCATTGTGTGCCTTATGGACAGTATAAACTATTTGACTTATATAAAAGATGTAAAAAGGTTTATGAAGCTTGTAAAAAACTATTTAAATCCCGGAGGCCTTTTTATATTTGACATCAATACGCCTTACAAATTTAAAAATATACTCAAGGATAATGTGTTTTATGATATTTCGGATGAAATTACCTATGTATGGCAGAACTATTTTGACGGCAAAAGGAAAATTTGTGAATTTGACATAACTTTTTTTGTCAAGGAAGGTCAGCACTATAAAAAGTATGATGAAGTTCATTATGAGAGATGCTATGAGATAGAGGAATTGAAAAAAATCATAGACTGGAGCGGATTGACTCTTGTAAGTCTTTACGATAGCATGACATTTAATAAACCATTGCCGAAAAGTGAAAGGATTTTTTTTGTTTGTAAGAACGGGGGATGAAATATGTCCTATTTTGAAAAAGTGTATGAGATTGTAAAGAAGATTCCTTACGGAAAAGTTGCTACATACGGCCAGATTGCCAGAATGTTGGGGACACCAAGGAGTGCAAAAATTGTAGGTTGGGCCCTTCATAAAAATCCATATTATGGTGAAGTTCCCTGTCACAGGGTTGTGAACAGAAACGGTGAAATTAGCTCGGGATTTGCTTTTGGAGGCCCGTTTGAGCAGAAAAAATTGCTTGAACAAGAAGGCATAATTTTTGATGAAAGCGGGAAAATAAACTTGAAGAAATATTTGTGGAATCCCTACGAGTTCCAGCAATGACAAGCTGTTTCCACAGCTTGATGCAATTTAGATTTAAATTGCCGGATTGACAAGCAGTTCACAATATGATAAACTGTTATAGATTTAGTAAAAGCATGTAAATGTGCGGACTAAGTTAAAGTATCAAGTTCAGGAGGAGTGCAGGATGGAAAGAGGAAGAGTTAAATGGTTTAATGCTGAAAAAGGTTTTGGTTTTATCGAGAGAGAAGGCGGAAACGACGTTTTCGTTCATTTTTCAGCAATAAACATGGATGGCTATAAGACATTGGAAGAAGGTGCTGAAGTCGAGTTTGAAGTTGTTGAAGGTGCAAAAGGACCTCAAGCTTCAAATGTGACAAAGGCCTAATAAAGTCTTAAAACATTTAATATAAAATGGCCACACACCCCGGTATTTTAATACCGGGGTTTTCAATTTCCCGAAAACGCTGTAAAATAGATAAATGTTAAGAAATTATGCTTTTTAAGGGTGGGATTGATAAATGGAAGATTATATCGTCAGGGCTACTGCAGGAGAAGGCACAATAAGAGCTATTGCGGCAACCACAACAAATTTGGTTAAAGAAGCGCAGAAGGTGCACGGATTGTCCCCGCTTGCCACAGTCGCCTTAGGAAGGACAATGACTGCTGCGGCAATGATGTCTACAACATTAAAAGAAGAAAAGGCTGCAGTAACGGTGCAGATCAAGGGGGACGGACCGATAGGCGGAATTGTTGTGGTGGTTGATTCGTCTGCAAATATAAAGGGATATGTTCACAACCCGTTGGTATATTTGCCTTTAAACAGCCAGGGAAAATATGATGTTGCCGGTGCTATCGGAAACGGGTACTTGAATGTTATAAAAGACTTGGGCTTAAAAGAGCCTTATGTGGGATATGTTGATCTCATTTCCGGCGAGATTGCCGAAGACATAACATACTATTATGTGTATTCCGAACAGATTCCTACGGTTACAGCTTTGGGAGTGTTGACCAATGCAACCGAAATTGTTGTAAGCGCGGGAGGATTTATTCTGCAGTTGATGCCGGGAGCAGATGAAGAGACAATTTCGTTTATTGAGAACAAGATAAGTTCCATACCGCCGGTTTCTGAGCTTTTGGCACAAGGCAAGAGCCCGGAAGATATTCTTGATATGCTTCTTTGCGAAAAGGATGTCAAGATAATTGACAAATCTCCATGCAGATATTTTTGCAATTGTTCAAGGGAGCGAATGGAGAGAAATATAATGACTTTGGGAAAAGATGAGATAATGGATATGATCAAAGAAAACCAAGGCGCGGAAGCCCAGTGCCATTTCTGCAACAAGAAATACTGGTTTTCTGAAGAGGACTTATTAAAGATTATAAATGGGTAGAGTCATAAAAATGATAAACATTTAATAATAGAGTGTATTGGCGAGTATTGTAGAGATATTAAGAGTAATAAAAGAATAAATTTAAATTATCGGTAATTTAGGTATTGACTTTAATCAATAATTTTTGTATACTATCAATTGTCGCAAAAACGACACGATAGTGTGGGCGCTTAGCTCAGCTGGGAGAGCATCTGCCTTACAAGCAGGGGGTCATAGGTTCGAGCCCTATAGTGCCCACCACATGGCCCGGTAGTTCAGTTGGTTAGAATGCCAGCCTGTCACGCTGGAGGTCGAGGGTTCGAGCCCCTTCCGGGTCGCCAATTAGCCCAGATAGCTCAGTTGGTAGAGCAGAGGACTGAAAATCCTCGTGTCGCTGGTTCGATTCCGGCTCTGGGCACCATATGCGGGTTTAACTCAGCGGTAGAGTGTCACCTTGCCAAGGTGAAAGTCGCGAGTTCAAATCTCGTAACCCGCTCCAAACTAAGAACTAAAGACTGGAACATATTTTCCAGTCTTTAGCTTCTAAATACGGCGCCATAGCCAAGCGGTAAGGCAGAGGTCTGCAAAACCTTTATTCCCCGGTTCAAATCCGGGTGGCGCCTCCAAAATGATAAAAGAAGCTTAACTGTAACTCATTATAAGTGTTACCAGTTAGGCTTTTTTGTTAATTGTATGTTTATATATATTTATTTTTATCGAAAGTAGATAATTTTGAAATAGGTAAATATGAAGAGTGGCTAAAATAAAGCAGCTTTATAAATAAGTTTTTGCTGATTGTGCTGTTGAATTGATGGAAGATTTTTTTCATGTTATAATTATATTGAGCAGATAGTATTTTTAGAGGTAAGAGATGAGAAATATATTTGCAGATGATGGCGCAAAATTATGGGATATATTATGGAAGATCAACAGCTATAATGTTGACAGTAGCTTTTCATCACTGAAGAAGACAATTAGGAATTTTAATTTTGTGGATGTTTACACTGATGTTCTAAAATTTATGGAATATAATATAGGCTTTATTGAAGATTTAGAGGAATATTTAGAAAAAAACATAACAAAAAATAATGATGTTACTATTCGTTTGAAAGCTGAAGCTTCATTGAAATTAAAGTGGGATAAAAATTTAGGAAAAGCAAAACAGCTTCGTGAAGTTTGTAATGATATACTCGGTATAAGAATAATTACAAGCTTAACCCAAAGAGAGCTGGAAGTTGAAATAGATGACATAATAAAGACAGTTAATGAGTATAAAGTCGATGTAGTTAACTTTTATTCTAATCCAAAGGCAAAAGATGACGGGTATAGGGGAATTCATTTATATTTTAGGAACAACCCTAAGTGTTATCCTGTTGAAATACAGTTTTGGACTCGCAAAGATTGGTTATTAAATAAGTATACACATGAAGTAATATATAAACAGGACTTTAAGGAAGAACGTATAATAGATTACCCTTTGGCATTAAGAATTTGGATTGAAGAAATGCCTAAAAATCCGGAGGAAGTCATAAGTTTTGAAGACTATTTATATACAATGCTTCAATCGGTTTACAAGGAAGGTGAGTAGCATGAAAACTTATATTTTTGCAAGAAAAGTAGGAGCAAATGCAACAAAAATTATGGAGATAGATAAGAAAGAAGCACTTCGAGTGATGAGGGAGAATAGGAACAGTGAATATCAGCTTGGTATATTGACTGGAGGTAGTTTTGATACTGTTATTAAGGTGTACGGAGAGTATGCACCTTTCCATAAAGTAAGTACTATTCGAGAATTAGTAAAGTCGAATAAAAAAATGCCTGTAAGATTGAAAAGAATGAAATTAGAAGGATTGTCTAGTACTAGATATAAAAAATCACTACAGATTCAGTGCAAAGAGCACAATTAAAACCTGAGCATACAAAGCTAGGACTATAGTGAATAACTGAAACGAGTGAAGATTTTTGCTAAAAGCCTATTATAACTTCTGCGGCAAACTTCAAAACCTTTATTCCCCGGTTCAAATCCGGGTGGCGCCTCCAAAATGATAATAAGAATTTTAATACGATAAAAAGCCCATAAAGAAAGGGCTTTTTATTATTTTTAAGAAAGTGTCTAATATTAATACTATTCTCCGGTGCACCTTAAAAAATAGATTTACGAAATTGCTTATATGTGGAATTACTTATACAATACGGAATAACTTATATAATAGAGAAAAAAGGAGCATTTCAAAAATCAATTGTGAAAGTTGATGTTATATCTTTAACAATGTGGGAGAATGCAAAGGGCTCAATTTAAACTTTAAAAAAGCTACCTTGACAGAAAAAGTGCTGCTTTGTAAAATAATATTAGAATTAGCACTCAATATTCTAGAGTGCTAACATGATATTACAATATGAGTTTAAATTACAGTGATATATATTAACAGCGTTTGAACGTTAACGATATCTTCGCTTTTTTATTACTTTAAATGTAAATGAGTTGCAGGTCCAATGACCGTAACTACCGTGACAAAGCGGAAGGGGGAATAAGTGTGTTGGGAGGTTTCTGGGACGCTGTTATTTACTTTGTGTTGTACTCATTTATAGGTTGGATTTCTGAGGTTGCTTATGCCGCTTATAAGGAAAAACGCTTTGTAAACAGGGGAGTACTTGCAGGGCCGATATGTCCCATCTATGGATTTGGAGCTCTTTTCATTTTAGGAATTGATGCGTTAACTAAACCAAGGACAATGCCTGTATATATGAGTATTACTTTGGCGATTATAATTACCACTGTTCTTGAGTATATAACAGGATATATATTGGAGAGATTTTTCAATATCAAGGCATGGGACTACAGCAATGAAGAATTTAATCTGCATGGACGAATTTGTCTTAAGTTTTCACTGTTGTGGGGAATATTTGCATACATGTTGTTGTCGTTCTTGCATCCTGTGCTCTCAATGTATGTAAATGCTCTAGACCAGACAGCAAAACAAGTTGTTGCAGTTTTGATGCTTGGAATGGTAGTTTTCGATACCGCCAAGACATTGAGTGCTGTTTTGAGCAGAAAGAACAAAAGGAACTAAGACATGAATATATATAATCAATTTGATGAGGATAAATTGATAAAAGTCCAGGTTGATATTACATGAGCCTTAATCATACATTTCGGATGTGTTGATTAAGGCTTTTAAATTTGTCTTTAAGAGTCTTTAAATATAGTTGTCTCCATAAAATCTTCATAAACTCCTGCTATTATTTATTCATCCATAAAATATTTAAAGGCGGGGGAGAAATATGGGCAAAAAGAAGCAAAGCTCAAAAAAAGGCATAATCATCACTGTTGGTTGTGCTTTAATTATAGTTGCGGGAATATTTATTGCAAGAAATATAATGGGCGGCGGAAACGCTTCTGCCAAAGACTTGGTAATTCCCAAGAGCGAGGTTACGGAAAGAGTAAAATTTTATCCCTATAATGCGGACGGGACGAAATTGGAAGTTTTAGCTGTCAGAGCCAGCGACGGTTCAATTAGGACTGCTTTTAACACCTGCCAGGTGTGCAACGGTTCTCCATGGGCATATTTTAAGCAGCAGGGGGAACTTTTGGTTTGCCAGAACTGCAAAAACAGTTTTAAAATGGATATGGTTGAACAGGAAAGAGGGGGGTGCAACCCGGTACCGATTACAAAAGACGATAAAACAGATGACGGAGCAAATATTATTATTTCTAGAGATTTTTTAGTACAGAACAAAGGTTTGTTTCCCAAGACATGGAAATCGAAATAGGGAAGCTTTTTGCTCAAAAATTTGAACGGGGAGAATAATGTGGAGAGGATAGTATGGAAAACAAGTTTGCAGTAAACAAACTGTATATAGAGGGAATGACGTGCACAGGCTGTGAGATGAGAATAGAAAATACATTGAAAAAGCTGGACGGTATAACCGATGTAAAGGCTGCGTACAGCAATTCAACTGTTTATGTGGCCTATGATGCAAATAAGCTAAATCCTGAAAAGATAATTAAAGCCATTGAAAAGCTTGATTATAAAGTAAAAAGTATTGCTGAAGAAAATAAAACAGGCCATGACATAAAGATAAGTCCCATGCCAAAGCAGGAAAACAAAACGGAAACGGGTCAACTTGTGGGCATAATCATCGTCTTTCTGGCTTTCTTTCTCATTATAAAAAATGCCCAGGTGTTTAATTTCATACCGGAAATTGAGCAGTCGATGAGTTACGGATTTCTTTTTGTGGTGGGACTTTTAACCTCCCTTCACTGTGTTGCCATGTGTGGTGGAATTAATATGTCTGTCTGCATGCGGTACAAAGTTGCAAATAGTAAATCGATGGCTTTGGATGAGTCAAACGGCGAGAAGGGAAAGCCGTTTGAATTTGCATATCTTTCGCCAAGTTTTTTATACAACCTGGGGAGAATCACTTCCTATACCGTTATTGGAGGAATTGTGGGCTCGCTCGGCTCTGTAATCAGCTTTTCGGGTGCTGCCAAAGGTGCGGTGGCAATAATATCCGGTGTTTTTATGATTATTATGGGTTTAAATATGCTAAACATCTTTCCGGCTTTGAGAAAGATTAATCCCAGAATGCCTAAAATTTTCGGCAAAAAGATAAGCAATTTAAAAAACAAAGGGCCTTTTATCGTGGGACTTTTAAACGGTCTGATGCCGTGCGGACCCCTTCAGGCAATGCAGCTGTATGCCTTGGGAACAGGAAGCTTTGTTGCCGGTGCGGCATCGATGCTTATGTTCTCTCTAGGTACTGTTCCCCTTATGTTTGGTTTTGGAGTAATAAGCTCAATAGTAAGCGGAAAGTTTACACGTGAAATGATGAAGGTAAGCGCGGTTTTGGTTATGGTTTTGGGAATTGCTATGTTAAATAGAGGCTTAAGTCTTTCGGGATATAGTTTTTCCATTTTCTATGCCGATTCCAAAAAATCCGCCAACATTGCAAAAATTCATGATGATGTTCAGATTGTTGAAACACAACTGGAGCCGGGAAGATATGCAACGATAATCGTTCAAAAGGGTGTACCGGTAAAATGGACAATAAAGGCCAAGAAAGAAGATTTAAACGGCTGCAATAACGCAATTGTTGCCAGGGAGTTTGGAATAAGCAATAAGAAACTGGAAATTGGAGATAATATAATCGAATTTACCCCGGATAGAGAAGGAGAATTTGTATATTCCTGTTGGATGGGGATGATTCATGGGTATATAAAAGTGGTAGATGATATTAATGAGGTAAGTCAGGAGGACATTACCGAAGAAAATGAAAGTTTTAATCCGGTCGGAATACTGGGCAAAGGCTGATTAGGTATTTGACTTGACGGTAGATAATAGAAAAGATAAATATATTGTTTGAGGGTGGGACGAAAATGAACGGCAAAGAATTTTTAATAAAAAATGAAAATATATCAAAGATTGAGCTTAAAATAACGGGAATGTCCTGTGCCGCGTGCAGTGCAAGAATTGAAAAAAGGCTAAATAAAGTGGACGGAGTAGCTAAAGCATCTGTAAACCTTGCAACTGAAAAGGCCAACATCGAATACGACGCGGCAAAGGTTAAAACAGCGGATTTGATTGAAATTGTAGATGACCTTGGCTATAAGGCTGAAAGGATTGAAAATATATCTGGGGACCGGGAGAAAGAACAAAGGGAGAAGGAAATAAAGAGGCTTAAGATGGAGCTTATCGCTTCTTTAGTTTTAAGCTCTCCTTTGATATTGGCAATGGTTTTCATGCTTGTAAATATTGATGTTCCTTTCCTGCATAATGAGTATTTTCAGCTTGTAATTGCAACTCCGGTACAATTTATTATAGGATTTCGATTTTACAGAAATGCTTATCATGCCATAAAGGCAAGAAGTGCCAACATGGATGTACTGATTGCAATGGGAACATCGGCAGCTTATTTCTTTAGCATATACAATGCCTTTTTTACTCATCCGATGGAAATGGGGATGATGAAAGAACTGTATTTTGAAGCCAGCAGCACTATAATAACGCTGATTCTTCTCGGAAAGTATCTTGAGGCTGTTGCCAAAGGAAAAACCTCGGAAGCTATAAAAAAACTTATGGGCCTTCAGGCAAAGACCGCAAGAGTTGTAAGAAGCGGAGTGGAAGAAGACATTCCGGTGGAAGAGGTGCAAGTGGGAGATATTATTGTGGTAAGGCCCGGTGAGAAAATTCCGGTGGACGGCAGGATAATTGAAGGGGATTCCTCAATCGACGAATCAATGCTAACAGGCGAAAGCCTGCCGGTGGAAAAGAAGGCGGGAGATTTTGTAACCGGTGCAACTATAAACAAATTCGGCACATTTAAGTTTGAAGCCACCAAAGTGGGAAAGGATACGGTGCTTTCCCAGATTATCAAAATGGTGGAGGATGCCCAGGGTTCAAAGGCTCCTATCCAAAAAGTTGCCGACCAGGTATCCGGTATTTTTGTGCCGGCAGTCATCGGTATAGCAATTGTAACCTTTGCAGTATGGTACTTGGTAACCCGTGAGATGAATTCGGCCATTGTCAGCGCCGTATCGGTTCTGGTTATTGCCTGCCCCTGTGCTTTGGGACTTGCAACACCCACTGCCATCATGGTGGGAACGGGCAAGGGCGCAGAAAAGGGCATACTGATTAAAGGGGGCGAATACCTGGAGACTGCGTACAAACTCGATTCTATTGTATTGGATAAGACGGGAACAATAACAAAGGGACAGCCTGAGGTTACCGATATTATCCCTGTGGGAGACATGGATGCATCTGAAATTTTGAAGCTTTCCGCAATCGCTGAAAAGGCATCGGAGCATCCTTTGGGAGTTGCCATATATGAAAAGGGCAAAAGGGAATTCGGTACAATACCAGATCCCGCAAAGTTTGAAGCTATTCCCGGAAGAGGCGTTGCGGCGGTATTCGATGATAAGACCATATATATAGGGACAAGAAAGCTTATGACTGAAAAAGGGATTGATATTTCAAAAATAGAATTCGATATTGCAAAGCTTGAAGATGAGGGCAAAACTGCAATGATTATGGCAGCGGATGACCGTGTGGAAGCAATTCTGGCTGTTGCGGATACGGTGAAGGAAAATTCCAAGGAAGCAATAGAACAGCTGATGAAAATGGGAATTTATGTGTATATGATTACGGGCGATAATGAGAGGACGGCAAGAGCAATTGCAAAACAGGTGGGAATAACCAATGTATTGGCTGAAGTTCTGCCCGAAAACAAAGCTGAGGAAGTTGAGAAGCTAAAAAAACAAGGAAAAATTGTGGGCATGGTGGGAGACGGTATTAATGACGCTCCGGCTCTTGCGACAGCAGATATCGGGATGGCCATAGGCACAGGAACGGATGTTGCCATGGAAGCTGCGGATATTACCCTTATGAGAGGGGATTTGAGGGCAATACCCACTGCTATTAAGCTTTCTAGAAGGACAATGAGGAAAATCAAACAGAATCTCTTCTGGGCATTTATATACAATATAATTGGCATTCCCTTTGCAGCCTTTGGACTCTTAAGTCCGATTATTGCGGGAGGAGCAATGGCCTTTAGCTCTGTGTCGGTGGTGACCAACTCATTAAGTCTTAAAAGATACGACCCGGAAAAATAAATTATACAAGTTTCAAGCCTGAATAGGGGGTGCTATACCCCCTATAAGCTTTTTTAGATTTCTTATCCTGCAAAAGAGGCAAAACAGCCCCAAAGATAGAAGTTCAAATAGGAGGGCATGTAATATGCATATGCATAACTATTCAAAAAAAATACTGGTTGTGGATGATGAAAAAAAGATTGTTGAGGTGGTAAAATCCTACCTTGAACATAGTGGATATGAAGTGTTCGAAGCCTATACCGGGAAAGAGGCGCTCCAGGTGTTTGAAAAAGTACCTCTGTCTCTTATTGTTCTTGATTTGATGCTCCCCGATTTTAGCGGTGAGGAAATCTGCAAAATTATCAGAAAGAAATCGAGGATACCGATTATAATGCTGACGGCAAAAGCCGAAGAAGAGGATATCCTTAAAGGACTTAATATCGGTGCCGATGATTACATAACCAAACCTTTTAGCCCCAAACAGCTTGTGGCAAGGGTTACAGCGGTACTTAGGAGGACAGCCGGAGACCTTGTGCCGCTTTCGAATATTTTTTCCTTCAACAATGGCGAACTTGTCATTGACAGTTTGAAGTATGAAGTTAGAAAAGGCAATAATATTGTAAATTTGACCCCCAATGAATATAAAATTCTTATGACTTTGGTAAAGTATCCCGGGAAGACTTTTACCCGGGAGGAGCTTATCAGCATAGCGTTGGGCGATGATTTTGAGGGCTTTGACAGAACAGTGGACACTCATATTAAAAATTTGAGACAAAAAATTGAGACCGACTCTAAAGCACCGAAATATATTTTAACGGTTCATGGAATCGGATATAGATTCCAAGGTGCAGAATGATATGAGTGGAAGAGGGGGGCTTGTGATGAAGTTCAGTCTAAGGATAAAGTTGTCCGTTTCTTATCTTCTTGTTGCCATGATAAGCGTTGTCCTTGTAATGGCGTTGACCAATATGCTTCTTGACAGCCACTTTAGAAAATATGTCAACCGTAATCAGGAGCAAAGAAACCGTGAAGTTGTTGCGTCGGTAAGTCAACAATATCTTGGAGACGGAAAATGGAATATGGACATGGTTGAAGCTATTGGCATTAGTGCCCTTGAAAACGGTTTGATTATAAAGGTAAAGGATAACAGCGGCACAATAATCTGGGATGCAACAGCCCATAACAATGGAATGTGCCAAAGGATTATTGAGCACATGGCAAGAAACGTGAGCAGCCGTTATCCCGATGCAGGAGGCTCCTACAAGGAGATACCCTATGAGGTAAGTTACAATCAGGAAAAAGTCGGGCTGGTGGAGATTGGCTCCTATGGGCCATATTATTTGAGTGACAATGACCTTGCTTTTATAAACACCTTGAACAAAATTCTTATTGGGGTGGGTGTTTTTTCGGTAATCCTCTCACTGGTGCTGGGGAGCATAATGGCAAGGAGGTTGAGCCAGCCTATTGCCAGAGTTATTAGCAGTGCCCAATCGATTGCCCGGGGATACTTTTCCGACAGAATAGCAGAAGAATCTACAACAGAAGAAATATGCCAGTTGACATCGACAATCAATGATTTGGCACAGACCCTTGAAAAGCAGGAAGCTTTGCGAAAAAAGATGGGGGCTGACGTGGCCCATGAGCTTCGTACTCCCCTTGCAACATTGCAAAGCCATATGGAAGCCATGATAGACGGTATTTGGGAACCTGATGCAGACAGGCTGAAAAGCTGTTATGAAGAAATAATCCGAATAAACAAGATGGTTGGGGACCTTGAAAAACTGGCAAAGTATGAGGGGGAGAGCCTTGTTTTAAATAAAACCACCTTTGATATATCGGAGCTGATACGCAGAATAATATGTAATTTTGAGCCTGAATTTAAGAATAGCGGAATTGAAATTGCCTTTGAGGGGAAGGCTGAAGAAATTTTTGCCGACAGGGATAAAATGAGTCAGGTAATTATTAATCTTGTATCAAACGCCTTGAAGTATACACAAGCGGGAGGAATGGTTAAAATAAGTGCAAAAAGCGAAGAGGGCGTAGTTGAAATCAGAGTGAAGGATACAGGGCAGGGCATACCTGAAGAAGATTTGCCCTTTGTGTTCGAAAGGCTTTACAGAGCGGACAAATCCCGAAACAGGTTGACGGGTGGGGCAGGAATAGGACTTACTATTGCAAAAACCATTGTCGAAGCCCATAATGGGCATATAGAGGTTTACAGTAAAATAAATGAGGGAACGGAATTTCTTATAACATTGCCAAAAGGTATTTAATCGTGCTATAATTGCTATTAATAATCTCGAGTTTGACAGTTGATAAATAAAATAGAGGCGATAACCCTTGAAATA